>CAZRLI010000054.1:0-9442 GCA_964600535.1 uncultured Steroidobacteraceae bacterium
GTGGCCGAACAATTCGCTTTCGAGCAGGTCGGCGGGGATGGCGCCGCAGTTGATCGCGACGAAGGGCCGGTGGCGGCGCGGACTGGAGTCGTGGATGGCTCGCGCCACCACTTCCTTGCCGGTCCCGGACTCTCCCAGGATCAGCACGCTGGAATCATGCGCAGCCACGCTGCGGATGAGCCGGGAAATCTCGACCACGGCCGGTGACCGGCCGGTAGGCATCCTCGCCTCGATGGACACGTCCCTGTGAATGTCTGTGCAAGCGACTGACATCCACGAACCTCGTTTTTTCTTGCGCGCCATTCTGGACAGGCGCACGAGGCTCCGGTGTGACGGAATCCTGCCGCGTAGCGCGCAGCCGCGGAACTGCGTCGCATTATGGCGACTCGGGCGTCAGGCTACCGTCGTTCGCGCGTACCCGCGACCTGGCGCCGGTGGCGCTGGAAGGCCAGCTTCTCAATGAGGTCCTCGACCGGCTTGCCGACCGGATCGAACTGCACCTTGACGCGCCGATCGACGCCGACCGACACGACGCGCCCATACATGCGCAATGGCTCCACCAGTGCCACCCGCAGCCATAACTCGAGCTGGCCCGTCTCGCCCGCGTGCACCGCGCCATCCTGTGCCCGCCAGATCGCCCCGTGGGCGTTGAACCGCATCGGTATCGCCTCCGGCCGTGGGTGCGCCCTGAGGAGGATCTGCCCCACGATGTCGAGCAGCAGGTTCACCTTGAATTCGAGCCGCATGAGGTCCGCGGAATGCGGCGAGTTTTCGTCCACCTTCTCCGCGGGCCCGCGGTCCTCGAGCGCCGTGAGCGCCTGCAGCAGCCGCAGGTTGTGCTCGGCCTGCGCGATGGCGCAATCCGGGCCGGCGGGCTTCGCGAGCGCCGTCCAGCGCAGCGGCACGACGTCGACATAGGCCAGCTCTTCGTCCAGGACGATGGTGTTGATACCGTCTTCCATCAGCGTGTCCGGCGCGCGTTGCGGCTCTCCGGCGGAATCATCACCCAGGCGCCGCGGATCTCGGTCAGGAGCCGCATCACCTCGTCGAGTATTTCGACGCGGTCCCCGGCATTCGCCTTGGCCAGTTGCCGCACCATGTAATCGTAGAGGCTGTCGAGGTTTGCGGCCAGCTCCCCGCCGGCTTCGAAGTCGAGGCTGGTGCGCAACTCGTGCAGGATGTCGATCGATCGCTGGATCAGTGCGCACTTCTCGGCGATCCGGCCGTTCGTCAGGTTGCCCTTGGCGGCGGCGATGCGCTCGAGCGCGCCGTCCATCAGCATCAGTGTCAACCGGTGCGGATCGGCGGCCGCAACGCCGCCATGCGTGGCGACGCTGCGATAGGTCGCGAGCCGGTTGGCGTTCCTGTACGTCATGCCCGCTGTAACGGCCGAAGCGTCGCGGCCTTGAGGGTTTTCCCTAGTGACCGACACTCACTTCCCCTCCGGCGCGGGGCTCTGGCGGATGACTTCGCCGGTGGTGAGGTCGCGAACGGTCACCACGATGCTGCCGCTGGCGCTGCGCCGGAACTCCAGGCTCCGGCTCACGCTGCGCAGGAAATTGTCGAGCGGCGCGACGGCGCTGCGCACGCGCATGATGCCCGTCGAGCTGCCGTCCGGCCGGTCGTCCTTCATCGATCGCGTTTCGCCAGGTTTGCCAGGGACTCGAGCTGCGTGTCGAGGTAGGCGGACGTCGTATCGAGGGTGGACAGCAGCATGTCGAGGGTGGTGAATTGCCGGACGTAGCGCGCGAGCTGCGCCTGCATGCGCGCATCGACCACGTCCTGCCGGTCCTGGATGCGATCCTGCTGTTCGACGAGCGCCCGCGAGCGCACGGCGATGCCACCGTTGCTGGACAAGGCATCGTCGAGCGCATCCTGCAGCCGAAAGCCGATTCCGCCCGTCTTGCCGAACAGGCGCGCCACGCCTTCGAAATCGCCCTGGATTGCCGCCGACAGCTTCGCGTCGTCGACCAGCAGGTTGCCGCTCTTGACGTCGGTCGTGATGCCGAGCGAGGCAAGCGAAGTGTGGTTGCCTGACAGCCCGCCCACCCGGTCGCCGAGGCCGCGTCGCAAGCGTGCCTCGAGGCCGAGCAGCATCGAGTCGCCGAGCAGCGCCCCCCCTTCCCTGGTGGTCGCGTTGTAGCCACGCAGGCCCGCGATCGCGGTCTGCATCGCATTGTAGGTGCTCACGAACGCGCCGATGCGCTCGCGGATGACCCCGGTGTCGTTCGCCACCGTGAGCGTATGGGTCGTGTCGGCGTCGGCGGCCTGCAGGTCGAGCGTCACGCCGTCGATGGCGCCCGTGATCCTGTTCGTGGCGCTCGCCTGGTCGAAGCCCGCGACCCGCACGATTGCGTCCTGCGCCGCCGCGAGCTGCGTGTAGGCACCCGGCGCGGCATTCGAGTAGGCCAGCGAATCGAGCCCGCCCGCGGCATCCGCCACGGTGACGGTGAGCGTACCCGTGGCACCGGTCCCGCGGGCCGAGAGCACCAGCCGCGCGCCGGCCGTACTCTGCACCAGGGTCGCGTTGACGCCCGTGTTGTCCTGGGCGCCGTTGATGGCGTCGCGCAGTCCCGCCAGCGTCATGTCCGCAGGCACATCGATCGAGAAGGTGTTGCCGCCAGACGAGAGCGTGGCGCGGCCGCTGCCGACCAGCGCGCTGCTGCCCCCCGCGAAGGGCCCGGAGGCGATGCTGTGCGCGCTCGCGAGCTGGCGCACTTCGACGCTGTAGGTACCCGGCACCGCGTTGGCGGCTGCGGTGGCGGTGAAGACGTCCGGCTTGCTGCTGGTCGCCGTGTGAACCTGGAAATCGGCGAGCATGGACATGCCATCGACGGCCGCCCAGAAGGTGGACAGGGCGCTCTTGAGCGTGCCGAGCGCCGACAGCGTCGTCTTGACACCCGCTGCGTCGCGCTTGATCTGCGCGTCGAGTGGCGCCCGTTCAGCCGCGACGAGCTGCGCGGCGAGTGCCTGGACATCGAGCCTGGAACCGCCCGAGATACTGCTGGCCGACGTCGCCATGCGTGTCCTCCGATCGCCTCAATGGCCGCAAGGCGGGCGCCCTGCGGCGCCCGCCTTGCGGCTCGATGGGAGCGGACCGTATCCGCTCATTCCGCTCTCGTCCCGGCCTCAGTTCTGCAGCAGCGAGAGCACGCTCTGCGGCGCGCTGTTCGCCTGCGAGACCATCGCGGTGCCCGCCTGCTGCAGGATCTGCGCGCGCGTCAGGCTGGCCGTTTCCGCCGCGAAGTCAGTGTCGAGAATGCGGCTGCGCGAGGCCGACAGGTTCTCGGACACAGCCTGGAGGCTGTTGATCACCGACTGGAAGCGGTTCTGGATGGCGCCCAGCGTGCTGCGCAGGCTGCTGACCGAGGTCAGTGCGGCGTCCACGCTCAACATCGCATTGTTGGCACCGGCTGCCGTCAGCACGTTCTGCGTGCTGAGCGAGCCACCGAGCGCTGCGTTGCCGTTGCCGGCTGCCGTCGCACCCGCGCCGGAGATCGTCAGCGCCGCACCGGCCGAGATGACCAGGTGGTTGCTGGCGTCAATCGAGGCACTGGCGCCCGCGACGCGGCTGGTGATCGCGTTCGCGAGGTCCTGCGCCGTGGCGTAGGTGCCCGCGACATCGACCGCCGTGCCCGTGCCGACCTGGATGCTCATCGCGCCGAGGGTGTACGGGGCCGCCGTTCCGGCGACCGCCGCGGTTCCCGCCGTCGCCGCACCGAAGGTGATGCCAGTAAGGTTGGTCACCGCCATCGTATCGGCACCGGCCACGTTGGCCGTGATCGAGAGGCCACCGCCGCTCACCGCGACCGTGTAGGCTTCACCCGCGGCAACCAGTGCCGCATTCACGTCCGTCGCCAGCTGGGCGAGCGTGCGGCCGCCCGAGGCGCCGACGCTGATGGTGCTGCCGCTGATGTCGAAACTGACCGCAGCGGTCGGGTCGGCTACCGTGCCCGCGGCCACCGTGCCAGCCGTCGCCGCGACGGCGCCGGTCTGGAACAGCGTCGAGAGGTCCACCGAGCCCGTCGAGGTCGCGACCTGGCCGATTGCCGTCGAACGCACGCTCGAGGTCAGCGACAGGTTGATGGTCTCGCCGACGTTCGCGCCGACCTGGAAGGTCGCGCCGCCGAAGGAGCCGTCGAGCACCTTGCGGCCGTTGAACGAGGTCTGGCTCGCAATGCGCTCGATCTCGGCGATGCGCTGCTGCACTTCCTGGTCGAGCGCCGCGCGGTCGCTGTCCGAGTTCGTGGCGTTGGCCGACTGCACGGCCAGCTCACGGATGCGCTGCAGGTTGTTGGTGACTTCCTGCAGGGCGCCTTCGGTCGTCTGCGCGAGCGAGATGCCGTCGTTGGCGTTGCGACTCGCCTGGTTGAGGCCGTTGATCTGCGTGGTCATGCGATCGGAGATCGCGAGGCCGGCGGCGTCGTCCTTCGCACTGTTGATGCGCAGGCCCGAGGACAGGCGCTGCAGCGACGTGGCGAGCTGGTTGCCGGAGGTCGTGAGATTGCGCTGTGCATTCAGCGACATCACGTTCGTGTTGATGACAAGTGCCATTACCAATTACTCCTGTAGTTGCCAGGCCGCGGGCCGCTGCCCGTGGCGCGATTCCGGTACGGTGGCGGCCTGTTGCAGGCCGGTGTCCGTGACATGCCCTGTATCGGTTCCCGGCGCCCAAGCTTGAGTGCGCCGGGGCACAAGGGCGCGCCCTGTGACGGGCTTCACAGATAGTCGAACAGCGACATGCGCGACATCTGCGCGAACGATTTCTGCGCGGCGGCGAGCGCCGTCTGCTCGACCGCGAGGCGGCTCACTGCCGCCACCATGTCGACGTCCCGCAGCCCGGAGACTGCGGCCTGCAACTCGATTTCGAGGTTCTCCCGCGACGCCGCCACGTTGTCGAGCAGGTTGAGGCGCGCCCCCACCTCGGACCGCACGTTGATCAGGTGGTCCATGCCACCGTCGATCCGCGCGAGCGCCATCGAGATATCGGTATTGAAGTGCGCGCGGTCCGCGTCGGTGGCGGCCGGCTGGCGCAGCGCCACCGCGAGCGCGTCGAGCGTCGCGAAAATGTCCTGGCGGCCGGCGCGGGCAATCGAAAATGTGTCGTTCGCCGCGGGTGCCCCGCTGATCGCGAAGCGCACGCCGTTGAAGTCGATGCTGCCGCCGGACGTGTAGGCTCCGGTGGCGACCTGCGCGCTCGTCGCGTCGAGGATTTCGTAGTTCGATGCGTCGACGAACCGCAGCGTGTAGCTGCCGCCCGTCCATGCGGACGGATTCACGACGGCGAGCGGCGCGATCCAGCCGGAACCGCTGTTGGCGGCGCCCGTATCGACGCTGAAGCCGTCGCTCCCGTCTGCCGGCCCCATGAACACCGCATCGCCGCTGTGTCCCACCTGGACGAACTGGGTCGGGCTCACCTGCACCGCGCGCACGCCCTGGTCGCCCGCGTAGGCCATGCCGGCGGCGGTGCGGTAGAACGGCTGCGTGCCGGCGCTGTTGCCGGCGAACAGGTACTCGCCCGTGGCATCACGGCGATTGGCGATCGCCTGCAATTCCCCGCTGCGCTGCTCGAGCTCGGTCGCTATCGCGGCACGCGAAGCGTCGTCGAGCGAGCCGTTGTTCGCGGCAAGCGCCAGGTCGCGCACCCGCTGCAGCAGCTTGCCGGCATCGGCGAGCGCCTGTTCTTCGATCGCGAGGCGCGTCTGCGCACCGGCGGCGTTGCGCTCGTACTGGGAGGAGGCCGCGAGCTGGTTCTCGAGCGCGAGGATGCGCCCCGCCGCGATTGGATCGTCCGCAGGCGTGTTGACGCGCTTGCCTGACGACAGCTGCAACTGGGTCTGCGCCATGCCCGACTGCTGGCGCAGCATCTGGTTCACGAGACTGTAATGCGAGCCAAGCGTGGAAGTGCGCATGCCTACCTCCTCGTGGCGTCGAGCAGGGAATCGAACATCGACTGTGCCACCGAGATCAGCTGCGCAGCGGCCTGGAAGGCCTGCTGCAACAGGATGAGGTTGGCAGCCTCCTCGTCGAGGTTGACGCCGGAGACCGCTTGCCGGGCCGCCACGTCCTGGTCATGGACCACGGTGAAGGCGTCCCGGTTCGATTGTGCCTGCGCGGTCTGCATGCCGATGCGCGAGGTCAGCTGGGTGGCGGCTTCGGCGATCGTCGTGGTGCCACCGCCGAGCGCGGGTGCGTCGAGCGCGCCCAGCACGGCGAGCAGGTTGCGGTTGTCGCCGCTGCCACCGGCGTTGTCGGCCACCATGAAGCGATCGCCCGTGGCCGGTGTCCCATCGATGGTCGAACTCCAGCCGTTGATGGAGATCACCGCACCCGGCGTGTACGCGAACGAGCCCGCGCCGTTCACCGTGTAGGTCGTCGCGGAAGTGAACTCGATCGTGACCGCTGCACGCAGGGCCATGTTGGTTGCATCGGTCACGGTGGGCGGCGACATGGTGGCGCTGCCGGCATTGGCGCCGGCCGCCGTCACGCGCACCGGTGAGGCCGCGGCAACCAGCGCCGGATCCCTGACGGCGACCCCGAGCCCGCCCACCAGGTCGCGGGTTGGCTCGATGCGGAAGCGGTTGCCGGCGGCCGGCGTGTTGCCGACCACGATGGACAAGCCATCGGCACTGAAGGGATCGGCCGCGGTGCCGGAACCCGCGAGGGCCACGGTCGCCCCGCTCGCCGCGTCACGCAGCTGCCAGGCGCCCGAGAACTCCAGGATGTAGTCGCCGCCGCCGAGTGCACCGGCGTCGGCGATCGTGGCCGAGACGGTGGCGTTGCCGGCGTTGCCGGCGGCTGCCAGCACGGTCGGGCCGCCGATCGAGAAGAACGGGCCGCCCATCGCGCCCGTGAGCGTGAGGCCCCGCGCGTGCTGGTCATTGACGACGGCCACCACGCCGGCCACCACCTTGCCGAGGGCATCGCGCGCGCCGTCCAGCGCCTGTGCGCGGAATTCGAGCAGGCCGCCGAGGCTGCCACCCGACACCTGCGGCGAGATGTCGATCACCGCACCGTTGGACTGGATCGCGATGTTGAGCCGGGTCGGGTCATAGGCATCCGGCGCCACCGACAGCGTGGTCGCCGTGCTGCCGACGACGAGCGGCTGCCCCGAGCCGACATAGACGTAGGCCGCGCCATTTTCCTGGGTGGCGACCGACACATCCAGGTAGCCGGACAGTTCGTCGATCAGGCGGTCGCGCTGGTCAAGGAGATCGTTCGGCGGCTGGCCACTGCGCCCGTAGGCATCGACGATCTGCGTGTTGAGCCTTGCGAGGCTCGCGGCCAGCGACGACACCGCGGCGGCACCAGACTGCAGGCGGGAGTTGACCTCGGCGCTGAAGGCGCGCATCCGCTCGTCGTAGCCGGCGATATGCTTCGTGAAGATGTCCGCCTGCGACAGCAGGGCCTGGCGCGACGTCGTCGAGGAAGGATCGCTGGCGACATCCTGGAAGGCATTGACGAGCTTCTGCAGGGCGGCGGAAAGCCCCGACTTCGAATCGCCCAGCACATTGTCGAGGCGCTCCGCCTCGGTCGCCATCGTGTCGTAGCGCGCCAGGCTCGAGCCGCTCGAACGCAGCTGTGCGGCGAGGAAGTTGTCATAGACGCGCGCGACGCTGGCGACATCGACGCCCGATCCGATCCAGCCGCTGCCAAAGGCTTGCGCGGGCCGCGTCGCGAGCTCGACGCGCTGGCGACTGTAGCCTGCCGTGGTCGCGTTGGCGATATTGTGACTCGTCGTATCGAGGCCGCGGCGGAAAGCGAGCAGCCCCGAAACGGCGGTGGACATGACGTCTGCCATGGCGGATCAGGTCTCCTGGTGCCGGTGTATCGGCCCGGCCGCCGTGGACTTGAGCACATTCGCCACCTGCTCGAGCTTCGCGGCGTAGTCAGGGTCGGTGGCGTAGCCGCCGGCCTGCAACGCACGCCCGTAGGCCGCCGCGTCGGTGCCGGTGCCCCGGGCGGCGGCATAGCGCGGGTTGTCGCGGATCAACGCGACATAGTCACTGAAACTCTCGCCGGTCGACGGGTAGGCGCGGAAGGGCTCGCGGCGCTCCTGCGCCGCGCCTTCGGCGTACTCGAGCGTGCGGGCATGCACCCGCGCGCCGCCCCAGCCGCTCGCCTTGATGCCGAACAGGTTGTGGCTCGGGCGCCCGTCCTCGCCGCGCGGCAGGTGACGGCCCCAGCCGGTCTCGAGCGCGGCGTGGGCGATCAGCGTCCGCGGATCGACGCCAAGCTCGCCACCGGCCGCCTCGGCATGCGGCCAGAGCTCGCGGACAAATCGTTCCCGGTCGGCGCTGGCGGCCGCCGGTGCCGCATCCACGGCCGGCGCCTGGCTGGCGCCCGCCAGCCCCGCGCGCTTCAGCTGCGTGACCAGCAGGTCGGCGAGGCCGAGCCCCTTGCCCTTCGACAGCTCGATCGCGAGCTGGTCGTCGAACAGGTCGCGATAGAAGCCCTCACCCTGCCCCGCCAGCGAATCGTCGAACGAGGTCGCGCGCATCGACTTCAGCAACATGCGCGTGAACAGGCTCTCGAACTGGCGGGCCGTCTCGCGCAGCGCCTCCGGCGTCTGCGACCGGTCGGCGCGCTTGAGGGACGCGAGCGCCGCGGCATCGCCGAAGGAAGCAGGCGCCGCCGGGGAGACACTCATCAGATCACGATCAGCTCGGCGCGCAGTGCACCGGCGGCCTTGAGGGCTTCGAGGATCGCGACGAGGTCACCGGGCGCCGCACCGACCTGGTTCACGGCGCGCACGATTTCGTCGAGGTTGACGCCCGCGTTGAACACGAACATGCGCGCCTCGGGCTGCTTCACGTCGAGCTCGCTGCGCTGCACGCCGACCGTCTCGCCACGCCCGAACGGATTCGGCTGGCTGACGTCGACGCGCTCGGTGATGGTGACCGACAGCGAGCCGTGCGCCACGGCGGCGGGGCGCACCTGCACGCGGCTGCCGATGACCACCGTACCAGTGCGCGAATTGACGATCACGCGCGCCGGGGCATCGCCCGGCTGCACGTCGATCTCCTCGAGTGCCGCGAGGTACGGCGTGCGCTGGCCGGGCGCGGCCGGCGCGGCCACCCGCACCGAGACCGCATCGATGGCCTCGGCCGTGCCGGCGCCCAGCAGGCCATTGATGCCATCGGCGAGGCGCGCCGCCGTCGAGAAGTCCGGCGTGTGCAGGTTCAGCATCACGAAGGGTTCGGCGCCAAAACTGTTGCTGACCTCGCGCTCGACGGTCGCACCGTTCGGGATGCGCCCGCCGCTCGGCACGTTGAGCGCGATGCGCGAGCCGTCCTTGCCGGAGACGCCGAAGCCGCTGACGATCATCGAGCCCTGCGCGATCGCGTAGACCGCCCCATCGGCGCCGCGCAGCGGCGTCATGATCAGGGTGCCGCCGCGCAGGCTCTGCGCATTGCCGATCGAGGCCACCGTCACGTCGACC
>CAZRLI010000055.1:0-9395 GCA_964600535.1 uncultured Steroidobacteraceae bacterium
CCTCACGGGGAAGTACCTGCTCGAGCAGCTGCTGCAGGAACGCTCGAAGCAACTCGGCGATGCCTTCACGAGCTCACGCTGGTTCGATGAGGTCAACCAGGCAGGGCTGATTCCCGTGTCGCTGATCCGCTGGCAATTGACCGGCAGGGACGAGGAAATCCGCGCGCTGACCCGCGCGGACTAGACCGGCCTTCGCCCGTCTCAGCCGAGGGCGAGTTGCACCTCGACGGCCGCGCGCTCCGCTGACTCGAGCGCGCCTTCCATGCCGCGACTGCCGAGCGCCGTGTGCTCGCCGCAGAAGAACAGCCGCTGGTGGGGCTTGGCGAGCTCGTTGGCGAAGGCCGTGACCTGGCCGGGCCCGAAGGTCGCCCACACGCCGCCGGCGAACGGATCGGTCGCCCACGAGCGCACTTTCGCGACGGTCAGCGCGCCCTTTGCCGCGGGCCGCAGGCGCTCGAGCTCTGCGACGACGGCGCGACCGGCCGCTTCCGGCCCGAGAAGATCCAGGTACTGCGCATGCAGTCCGCGTGCCCACGCGGTGATGCTCATCACCTCTTCCGGATTCGGCCCGAAGCGCTGCGCGTACACCGTGCCGGCGATGCCATCCGTCCACATGCTGGGGTTGAGCCCATCGCTTTCCCAGAACTTCTTCCTGGGCACGATGTGCACTTGCGTGATCGGCACATAGCGGATCGTGCGGATCGCCGCGTTCTGCACCGCCGGCGGCAGCGGATCGATCGCGACATGGCGCAGGATCGCCAGCGGCGCCGAGCACACCACGGCCCTGGCGCGATAGCGCTTGCCATCCTCGCAGGTCACCTGCGCACCGGCGGCGTCCGTCCCGATGGCGACGACGCGCACGCCCTTGCGCAGGTCGCCCTTGAGGGCGCGCGCCATGGCTTCGGGCAGGCGCTGGTTGCCGCCCTTGAACGCCCCGATGAAGGGCGGTCCGCCCGCCCCGCGATTGACGATCTGCCACTGCGCGACGGCCGCCTGCATCAGCAGCGACACGTCATGCGCGGTGGTGCCGTACGAAATGTTGCTGTCGTAGGCGAGCTGGATCGCCGCATCGCTCGCGCCATGCGCCGCGAGGAAATCGTAGACGGAGGTATCGAACTTCGCGAACTCCGGATCGAACCAGCGTCCGAGTTCCTTGAAAGGCATGTTGCGCTGGAACAGCGCATCCGCAAAGCCCCAGGGCGGCAGCGCCTTGAGCGCATCCGGGAACGGGTTGCGCGGATGGCGCGGCCACTCCGCGATCGGCACATGCGCGCCGTCGATGAACAGTTCCTGCGGCCCGCCCCCGAAGGCGCGCGCGAAGATGTTGGTGAGCTCGACGCCATGCTTCTTGCCGGCGGCGATCACGCGACCGTAGGCCGTCGCCACCGTGTTGCCGCCCGCCTCGGGATGCCCCGGCACATCGTCGAGCGTGTAGAGGCGCCCGCCGATGCGTTCGCGGCCCTCGAGCACCCGCACCCGCAGCCCGGCTTCCTCGAGCGCGAGTGCGGTGCCCAGGCCCGAGAGACCCGCGCCGATCACGATCACATCGGGCTCGCCGGAGCCGGCCGAGTAGGCAAGACGCGAGGCCCCTGCGGCCGCCATCGCCGTGGTGGATGCAATCATGAAGTCACGGCGCGATATTGCCATTGGCGTCACCCCTTGCGCGATCAGCGGAAGCTGTAGATTACGGTCATGCCGAACATGCGACGGTCGGCGAGCGTCAGGGCGAAATCGCGGGGGTTCGTCGCGCTCACCGTGCCCGGCAGCGGCGGCTGCACCGGCACGACCAGGAACACGCCCGGATCGACGTAGCGCAGGATGTCCACCGGCGTATCGTCGTCGGTGAGATTATTCACCCACAGCGTCGTATTCCAGGGCCCGCGCTCGATGCCGAGGCGCATGTTCACGACCCGCGAATCGCCGGTCTCGGCGAGGTTGTGCACCTGGGCATAGCGGCTCGCTTCGTAGCTGTAGTCCGCGCGCCAGTTGAACGTACCCCAGTTCCCGATCGGGTACTTGGCCGACAGCGACGCCGAGGCCAGGTGCTTCGGCACGCGCGGCAGGGTGTTGCCACTGAGGTCACCGGCCGCGAGATAGTCCGCATAGCACTGCGAGCCCTGGATACAGCCCGTGTACGGGCCCAGGAAGTCCATATCGGCCTGATCCGAGCTGAAGTACTGCTTGATCTTCGCGTCCTGGTACGCATAGGTCATGCGCAGGTTCCAGTGATCATTGAGTGCCGCGAGCATCTCCACTTCGAGGCCGCGGATCTCCGACTTGCCGAGGTTCGCGGTATACGACGTCCCGAACTGCGGCTGCGTGGGTGCGCCGACCGGCCGGCCTTCCTCGAGCACCGGCCCGGTCTGCGTCAGCTGCTGGTTGGTCCAGTCGATCTGGTACAGCGCCGTATTCAACTGCATGCGGCGGTCGAACAGCCGGCTCTTGAAGCCGATCTCGTAGCTGTCGGCCTCTTCCTCGTCGAAGGTGCGCAGCCCGAGCGTGGCGAGGTCGGCGCGGTCCGCGGGCACGATGCGCGCATTCTCCGCATCCGTGTTGAAGCCACCCGGCTTGTTGCCCTTCGCATACTGCGCATAGAAGGTCATCGTGTCCGATGCCAGCCAGGTCGCCGTGAAGCGCGGCAGGAAATTCGTGAACGACGAGTCGTTCACGTAGGCATTCACGCAGGTGAGGGTCTGGCGGTTCGGATTGCCCGCGATCGGCGTATTCGCAACCGTGCAGCCCGACGAGAAGCTCCCCGGAATGAAACCGGTGTTGCTCGACTTCGCGAACACCGAGCGACCGCCGTTGTGGATCGTGTCCTCGGCGTAACGGCCCTCGGCCGTGAGCGTCACGTTGTCGAGCAGGTCGAACTCGACCATGCCGAAGACGGCCTCGTTCTTCGTGCTCGAATCGACCGTCTGCGGCGTCACGACCGCCGGCAGGTCCGGCAGGCCGGCCATCGGGTTTGCCACGAGATTGCCGGACAGCGAACTGGTGTCGGGATTCGCCTCATAGGTGTACACGCCCGCCTGCCAGCGCAGCCGCTCGTTGCGCGGCGACGCGACCCGCAGTTCCTGGCTCCAGTAGTCGGTCCCCGAGAAACCGACCGTCTCGAAGGCGCCGCCGAAGCCCCGCAGCCCGCTGTAGTCCTGGTCCGCCGTCCCGAAGTTGCTGACGCGGTCGAGGCTCGTGGTGGAGGTGAAATTGTAGTCACGCCATGTGGCGTTCATCACCAGGCTCGAGCGGAAGGTGTTCACCTGCCGCCCCTGCTTGAAACCGGCGGCGTCGAAGTTGGCGGTGTTGGCCGAGACAAAATGCAGCGGCGACACCGTGCCACAGAAATAGCCCCGGCGCCGCGTACCCGCCTGCGGCAGGTAGCAATTGCGCACCTCGGCCGACGTCAGGCCCGTCCCCGGGCCTCCCAGGCGGACCAGGGCCGGCATCTCGTCTTCATCGACCGCATAGTTGACCCGCAACCGGGCGTCGAACCAGTCGACGGGCGTCCAGTCGAGCACGCCACCGATCGACTTCGAGCGCACGCCGCCCAGGTCCTTCCTGTCCGTCACGATGTTGGTGTACTGGCCGCCCTGGTTGAAATAGCGACCCTCCGCCTGGAACCGCAATTTGCCCTCGACGATCGGGCCGCTCACCCAGGCGCTGACGTTCTGGTGCTGGAACTCGCCCGCCGACACCTTGAAGTTCGCCTCATAGTCGTCGGTGGGCCGGCGCGTCACGTAGTTGATCGCGCCCGCGAAGGTACTGCGGCCGAACAGGGCCGACTGCGGGCCGCGGATCACCTCGACGCGCTCGAGGTTGTCCATGTTGTAGCTGCTGATCGCGCCATTGACGTACACGCCGTCGATGAAGAAGGCGGCGTTCGAGGCACCCTGGATATTCGACATGCCGCGGATCACGGGCCGCTCGGAGCCGCGGCCGAAGGCGCTGCGGTAGGAGAACCCGGGGGTCATGGCTGCGATGTCCTCGACCCTCGAGATGCCCATGGCCTGGATATCGGCGGCCCCGATCGCGGTGATCGAGAGCGGCACCTTCTGGAGGTTCTCTTCCGCTCGCCGCGCGGTGACGACGATCTCCTCGAGGCCCGCCGGCCCCTTCTCGGCCTCCTGGGTGAAGGCAGGCGTGGCCGCCAGGAATAATAGAAACGGCGCAAACGGCCGGGTCTGCAGGCTCATCGTTGTATCCTCCCCACACACGGGCAAGCGCTCGAACAGCGTCCGCCGGAGCCTATCGGCGCCGGCAAATCAGTGTCCAACAACCGATCCGCCCGTGCAACAACGACGGGTTGTGGCGCACCTGCCATTGATCGATATCAAACTTCACGCGTATGACGGCGCCGCGGCATGATCACCGCCAGGACGACGGCCACGAGGAAGGCGCCCAGCACGATCCCCATCTCGAGCAGGTACTCCTGCGGCTGCGTCCAGAACTCGGTGAACAGCCCCCACTCCTGCGTGATCTCGACCGCCACCCACATCACGCCCGCGGTCGGCACGGCGTAGCGAACCGCGGCCAGGATGCGCGTGAAGCGCCCGAGGCGCATCAGCAGGTAGAAAGTCCAGATGGTGAGCAGGAAGGTCGCGACGTAAGTCACCGGATGATGCAGCCCGAAGAAGCGTGAATCGACCAGGAACAGCGATACCGCGTAGCAGAACCAGATCACGTACAGGACTTCGAGGAACGTGATGCGCGCAAAGTTGCGATCGGACGCGGAAGCCGGCTTGCCGGCGTCGTAGCGGCACAGGCGCTGGATCCACATGAAGGCGTTGCAGCGCGTGTCACGGTTGAAGACGAAGAACGGCAGCGTCGCCATCAACAGGCCAACCGTCGCTTCGACGAACAGCAGGCTGGCGGACAGCACGTGCTCGCCGTTGACGACCAGCGGCCCCATGCCCATGAACTCGGGATTGAAGCGGAACGACAGTTCGATCCAGCCCGTCCACACGAGGTGCGCCGCGATGAACCCGAGCCAGGTCCCGACCGCCTCGCTCTTGCTGAGCGAACCGAAGACCAGCAGCGCAATGGCGATCGCGCCCAGCCCGATGCTGACCGGCTTGTCGAAGCGCTCGGGGAAGACGTCCATGACGATGCCCAGCACGCTGTGCATCAGCGGCACGATCGCGAGCACCGCGATGAAGGCCAGGACGCCCACGAAAGGCGGCGCTGCCAGGCGCCCGAGCCTGCCAGTGGGCGCGGTAGTCGCTGTCGTCATTGCCGATGCCCCCGTCCAGTAAAGGGCCGAATCTAGCCACCCGCGGATGGGCACCGCAAGAAGCGGAGCGCGCCTGTTCCACGCTTCGGCCACCCTGCCGGCATGGACTTCAGGATCGCCGGCCTCGCCGTGGAACCCTTCGCACCGCTCTTCGCGCTGGACGACGACGCCCTCGCGCAGCGTGGCGTCAGCCGCTGCATCGCGAATGCGCCGCATGCGTATCCCTGCCGCATCACGCTCGAGGATGCGCAGCCCGGCGAAGAGATGCTGCTGCTGTCGTATCCCCACCTCGCGGCAGCGACGCCCTACGCATCGTCGGGGCCGATCTTCGTCCGTCGCCACGCCGCGTCCACGCGGGTGGTGATCAATGAAGTTCCGGACCAGCAGCGGCGGCGACTGCTCTCGGTACGCGCCTATGACGCCCGCCACGCGATGGTCGATGCCGACGTGATGCCCGGCACCGCGCTGGAAGTCCTGATCGACCGCTTCCTCGGCGACCCGCGGACGGCCTACCTGCATGTCCACAATGCCCGGCGCGGCTGCTACGCCTGCCGGGTCACCCGCGCGGGCGAGACCGCCTGATCCGGCTAACCATATTCACGGCCCGGGCCGGTATTCTCGGCAAAACGTGCGGTCCGTCATGCCAGCGTCGCGCGCAATCACTACCATGCGCGCCCTCCGCAACGCTTGTTCGTCACTGGAGTCGGACCGTGGAATTCGTCGAGTTTCTCTGCATTGCCACCCTCGGCCTGCTGATCGCCCAGGTCGTCGCCATCGTCGGCGCGAAACTCGCGGGCGACCGCTAGTCCCCCGGCCCGAAGAGGTCCCCAGGCTGCTCCACGCCGGCGAAACGCCCGGCGATCACCGGCTCGGCCTCGATCAGGGCGTCGGGATAGTGGCGCAGGACGGCGCGCGCTTGCGCGGCCGTACCCGACAGCCAGGCGTCGTGGTCCCCTGCGTCCAGGATCGCCGGCTGGCGCTTCTTCTCGTTGTGGATCTGGGCGATGCGCGGCGAGGCCGGCATCGTGACGATCGTGCACGACGTGATGACCTCGCCGTCCGGCGCCACCGATTCGTCCCACAGGCCGGCCAGCCCAAACCAGTCGCGATCGCGTAGCCAGATGCGATAGGTCACCTTGGCGCGCCGCTCGGTCATGTGCGGCTCGAAGAAACAGCTCACCGGAATGATGCATCGCTGCCCCTTCCGCCAGGCCGTGCGGTAGGTCGGCGCACTCTCCATCCGCTCGATCGTCGCATTGAAGGTCGAGGCCTTGAGCGGCACGCCCTTCGCCCAGCCGGGGATCAGCCCCCAACGCATCGGCACGGCCTCGCACACGCCATTGCGGACCCGGATCACCGGAAAGAGATCGGTCGGACGCGCATCGAGTGGTGCAACCGCATGGTCCCATTCGGCGATCTTCAGCCCGAACGCTTCGGCGATCGCCGGGGACATTTTCGGGCGCATCCGGCCGCACATGGGGCCATGCTACCCAATTTCCGGGCGCAGGCGCGGCGCCGTCGCGCGGCCGGGTCGAAAAACGGATTGTCCGAACCGGCGCACGGCTATCGATGGCGGCGGCCCGGTTCCCGAACCGGGCCCGCTTCAATCGTTGAATCGCTCCTCGCCCTCCTCCTTCTGCGCAAGGAGGTCGGCTCGCTCCTGGCTGGCATCGTCCATCAGCACGCGATCGGAAGTCTCGTCGAGGACGATCTGCAGCACCTGCTCTGCCTTGTCGAGCCGTGCCCGCGCATCGGCCCAGTCACCCCGGTTGCCCGCTGCGAGGGCGCCCGCAACGAGTTCCGCCACGGGTCCGAGCCTGTCGAGCAGCCGCAGGCGCTCGCGGCGCAGCGTCGCACGCTCCACCGCCGCGTCGATCTCATTGAACTGCGGGTGCCGTCGGCTCAAAGGCTGGCCTCCTGCGCGAACGCAGGGTCGCTCACCACTTCGCCTTGTCGTGGAAGTAGCGGGCCGACTCTTCGAGCGTCTCCGGCAAATGCTCGAGGAAGGCATTGGGCTCGAAGCGAACCTCGGACCGGTCCAGCACGTGCGTGTACAGCGGCTTGTACACATCCGGCACCCGGTGCGTCTTGCGGAAGGCCGCCATTGGAATGCGCGCCACCGCGCAATCCTCGGCGGCCGTGGCGCACTTCGCGAGCACCTCGCCGGACGGACCATAGATCTCCGTACCGCCGCCGCCGGTGGACTCGAGGAAATAGCGATTGCCCGGCGAGATGGAATTGTTCGACAGCCCGCCGTACACGCGATTCACGCGGCACATGACCTGCATGTCGGGCGTCGCCCCGCCGGACGCGGTGCGGATCAGGATCTCACCACCCTTGACGGCCATCGCCCGATAGAGCTCCGGCTCCCACTGGCAGGGCGAGACACAGATATTGCCGATGTCGGTGCGCGCGACCGGAATGACGGCATCCCAGCCGTACATTTCCACGAAGCGGTCCAGCACGTCGTAGACCGACGAGGTGAACAGCTCGAACTCCGCAAAGGCGCTGTGAATGTTACGGTGCTTCCACTGCTTCGAGACGATGTCGCCCTTCGGACCGAGGATCACCGACATGCTGATCACGTGGCGCGGCCAGTCCGGGTCCTGGGCATAGGTGCCGAAGGAAATGTAGCAGTTGTATTCCTTCGCCTTGGCGGCGAGCCGCTCGGTCTCCTCGCCGGGGACCGTCGGCGCGAAACCCAGCACTTCCTTGCGCGTCCATTTGGTCCAGCCGGTCAGGGGAAACTCGTGGAACGCGAGGAAGTCCTTCCTGCCCCCGTAGCCCTGCACGGCGTCGATCGCGAATAGCATGTGTTCGAGGTTGCTGCGCAGGTCGGGCTTGGGATTCCTGCCGTCCACCGGCATCACGCGCGTCTGCATGATGCCGATCGTGATCGAGTCCGAGCGCAGCGGAACGGTCTCATAGGTGCCGTCAGCCTTGAATTGGGGGATCCCCTTGGTTGACGACGTGACAGCGCCCGCGGGTGTCGGCGCCACCGCCAGCGCCGCGGTGCCCGCCACGCCCGCGACGAGCGATTGTGAGAGAAAACCACGGCGCGACAGCGCACCCTGCTTCGCGTTCTTCCTGCCCATGGACGCACCTCGTTGCCAGTGTTGCACCAGTACGGAGCCAAGGGGATTCTGCCACCTGTGGCCGCCAAGGTGCGAGAGTGCCCGGCGACGCCTGTGGGCGGACAGAGTTTTCCCGCTGCCGCTCCGTATAATCCCACCCCGCCGCCACGACCGATGAATAGGCCAATGAAGCTGATACCTGCCATCGCTGCTCTTTCCGCCGCCATGCTCACGCCATGCCAGGCGCCTGCGGGGGAACTCTCCAGGAAGGATTTCGAACTGTTTGCCAGTTCGCGCTTCGGACCACCCGACGGCAAAGTGCGCTACTGGTACGGCAAGGGGCCGGTCCGCGATCCGCAGACAGGCCAGGCCCTCTACGAGTTCGAGTACTACGATGCCGTGCGCCACCTTGTCGACCCGCACAATCCCGACCGGCGGTACGGCATCGTCAGGAAGCTCGACCTGTTTCGCGACATCCAGACGGGAGAGTTGCTCGAGACCTTCAACGGCAAACCGGTCCAGTCCTGGCTTTACCCCTACCAGTTGCTCGTACTCGAATACAAGGACGGCAAGGCATCGCTCAACATCAGCCAGGGAAGCGGCGAGTTCCTGCGCTCCTACGACTTCAATGAAATCAGCATCGAGCGCTACGGCGACTACGCCCACGTCACCGTGCCGGGCTTCTTCATGGCGCGAAAGCCGGAGATCCCGGACGAAGTCTCCACGTATACGATGACCTCGCACTTCATCATCCATGAAGGCAAGGCCGACGTGTCACCTCGCCATCAGTGGGAGCTGGCCAGCATCAACCCGCTCGCGCCCTGGGCCGGCGGAGACGGCCGGAAGTTGTCTTACATGTTCATTTCGGGCGCCCGGTTTGAAGAGTACCCGGAGCTGCCGAAGCGCCTGCGGGAACTCATAGACACCAGGTATCCGGACTATCGCGAGCCGGCGAAGGACCTGGAGGCAGTCAGGGCGTTGCAGCGCTGACCGGCGGCGGCAACGGGGCGTGCGCACCCGATGGGTTTCGCCTGTCCTGAACATTGTAAGTATTGGTCGGAGCGCCGAGATTTGAACTCGGGACCCCTTGCACC
>CAZRLI010000056.1:0-9395 GCA_964600535.1 uncultured Steroidobacteraceae bacterium
GTACGCGAACGTGGACGGCGAGCCCGTCAACGAGATGCCGCGCTACCTCAACATCACCCCGCAGCCGCTCGAGGACTTCCTCGAGGCCTTCGAGGGCCCGCTCGACCTGCTGCTCTACCTGATCCGCAGGCAGAACCTCGACATCCTCGACATCCCGCTCGCCGACATCACCCGGCAGTACATGGATTACATCGAGCTGATGCAGGACCTGCAGCTCGAACTGGCGGGCGAGTACCTGCTGATGGCGGCGACGCTCGCGGAGATCAAGTCGCGCATGCTGCTGCCGCGGGCGCACGTCGACACCGGCGAGGAAGCCGACCCGCGCGCCGACCTCGTGCGTCGCCTGCAGGAGTACGAGCGCTTCAAGCGGGCCGCGGAGAACATCGACGCCTTGCCGAGGCTCGAGCGCGACGTCCATGCGGCGAGCGCGGCAGTCACCGATCGCAAGGTGGTGCGCCTCCTGCCGCAGGTGCAGCTGCGCGAGATGCTGCTCGCATTCCAGGAAGTGGTGCATCGCGCGGAACTCTTCGCGCACCACCATGTGCAGCGCGAACGGTTGTCGGTGCGCGCGCGCATGGCGGACATCCTGGCGACACTCGAGGGCACGAGTTTCGTGGAATTCACGCGCCTGTTCCGCCCCGAGGAAGGGCGCATGGGCATCACGGTCACTTTCGTCGCGATCCTCGAGCTGGTGCGCGAAGGCCTGATCGATTTCGTCCAGGCGGAGCCCTACGCGCCGTTGCACTTGCGCGCGGCGCAGCCTGGCCACAGTGGATTGCAGCTGGTCGCGGACAACCCGGCCGGCGAGGCGGGTACATGAGCGAACACCAACTGCGCAACATCGTGGAGGCCGCGCTGCTGGCAGCGGGCCGGCCACTGTCGCTGGCCGACCTGGCGGGCCTGTTCGAGGAGGGCGAGCGCCCGGCCAGCGCCGCACTGCGCGCTGCCCTCGGGGCGCTCGCCGACGAGTACGAGTCACGCGCGCTGCAGCTCGCCGAGACCGCCAGCGGCTGGCGCGTGCAGGTGCGCGCGGGCTACGCGCCGCAGGTGTCGCGCCTGTGGCCGGAGCGCCCGCAGAAGTATTCGCGTGCGCTGCTCGAGACGCTCGCGCTGATCGCGTACCGCCAGCCGATCACGCGGGCCGAGATCGAGGCGGTGCGCGGTGTCGCGGTCAATCCGAACATCGTGCGCACGCTGATGGAGCGCAACTGGGTGCGCGTCGTCGGCCAGCGCGATGTGCCGGGCCATCCCGAACTGCTCGGCACGACCCGGGAATTCCTCGATTACTTCGGCCTGCGCAGCCTCGACGAGCTGCCTTCGCTGGTCGAGCTCAAGGCCATGGCGGAACTTTCGCCGCAGCTCGAGTTGCCCGGCACCCTGGGCGCCGCGACGCTGGCCGCCGCGGTCGAGGAAGACGTGCCGGAGGTGGGTGCGGCCGAAGCCGAAGCCGAAGCCGATGCCGAGGTCGACGGCGAGGACGAGGATCCCGAGGCAGCCAGCGACGGGACGCGCGGGCTCGTCGCGGCACCGCCCGACACGGAGTCGTGAGCGCGGCAGCGGGCGAGCGCCTGCAGAAGGTGCTCGCGGGCCTCGGCCTCGCGTCACGCCGCGAAGCGGAAGAATGGATTCGTGCCGGGCGCCTGGCCGTGAACGGCGTGACCGCGACGCTCGGCGTGCGCGTCATGGCGCACGACGAGCTGCGCCTCGACGGCAGGCCGCTGCGGCGCCGCGCCGCCGCTGCCCGCGCCAGGGCGTTTCTCGCGCACCGCTCGCCGGGCGAGTCACTGCAGCAGGCGGATGATTCCGGGCACGAGCCGCTGATCGCGCGCATGCCGAAGCGATCGGGGCGCCGCTTCGTGGCCGTGAGTCCCATGCCGCGCGTCGACGGCGGCCTCGAGGTTTTTTCCCCGGATGGTGCCCTGGCGGCGCGCCTGCAGCGGGCGGCGCGGGGCCTGGAGATCGAGTTCCGCGTGCGTGTCCACGGCGAGCTGCCACCCGGGCGGCTGGCTTCGCTGCTCGCCGGCGAGCTCGACAGCGGCGAGCGGCTCACGGTGCTGCACTGCGAGGCGGCCGGCGGCGAGGGCAGCAATCGCTGGTACGCCATCGTCACCCGGGGTGCGAGCGGCAAATCGGTCCGCCAGCTGTTCGAGCGCGAGGGCGCGACCGTGAGCCGCGTGCTGCGCATCCGTTTCGGTTCACTCGAGCTCGATCGTTCGCTGCCGCGCGGCCGCTCGCGCGCCCTCACGGACGCGGAGCTCGCGGCACTGCTGCCCGTCGCGCCGGATGCTACGGACGCACCGCCGGCGCCGGCGCCTGGGCGTCGAAGGTCCGACCCGTCAGCCCGCGGGCGGCCGGCCCCAGCAGGCAGACGTAGGCGGCGGTGATCGTCGCGGGCAGCGGCGCGCTGGCCGCGACCTCCGCCGGGTAGGCGGCGCGGCGCATGGCGGTGCGCGTGGCGCCCGGGTTGATCGCATTGACGCGCACGCTCGTCTGGCCCGACAGCTCGTCGGCCAGCACCTGCGCAAGACCCTCGATCGCGAACTTCGAGACGGCATAGGCGCCCCAATAGGCGCGGCCGCGGCGACCCACGCTGCTCGAGGTGAACAGGATGCTCGCATCGGGCGCCGCGCGCAGCAGCGGCAGCATGACCTGGGTGAGCGCGAACGCAGCGGTCACGTTCACGTGCAGTACCCGGGTCCACAAGGGCACGTCGTAGTGCTCGATGGGCGAGAGGTCGCCGAGCAAGCCCGCGTTGTGCAGCAAGCCATCGAGGCGGCCGAAGCGCGCGCCGAGCGCGTCGGCGAGCGCGTCATACTCGCGCGCGGTGGCGCGCTCGAGATCGAGCGGCGCGATAACGGGTTCGCGCCCGCCCGCGGCGACGATCTCGTCATAGGCGGCTTCCAGCTTGCCGACCGTGCGGCCGAGCAGCACGACTTCGGCGCCATGCGCGGCGCAGGCGAGGGCGACCGCGCGGCCGATGCCGCTGCCGGCGCCGGTGATCGCGATCACGCGGCCCGCGAGCTCGTCGGGCATTGCGGCGTGCAGCCGGGGTTCGAGGGTCGGAGTCATGGTTACCTCAGGTTCGGCCGCGCGTCGCGCGCCGCGCGGCGCGCCATGCAGTCCAGTTCTCGGCGAAGGCTTCGCGGGGCGCACCGGCGGCGCGCGAGTGCCGCAGCGCGAGTGTTGCCCAGACGATGGCGCCGCGCAGGCCAGGTCGCAGCGGCGCGGGCAGGGCGTGCAGCGCATTCTCGAGCGCCGCGCGCGCAGGCGCGAGCGGTGCACGGTCGAATGCATACAAGGCACGGCCGAGGGCTGCCACGGGCGCCGTGTCCTCCGCGCTGCGCAGTGCGAGCATCGCAAGAGGGCACAACAGTCCGTCGGCCCACAACGCGGCATCGACGGCCAGTTCATCGGCGGGCGCGGGCCCGCGTCCGAGCGCGCGCCGGGCCAGCTCGCGGGCGGCGAGCCGTGGCAATGCGCCGAGGTCGGGCGGGGACAGTCCCGCGGCCAGGAACTGGTTGCGCAGCTCGATGCCGGCGGGGTGCGCCGGCAAGGCGGCGTGCAGCCGGCCGGCTTCCTCCTGCCACCACCCGAGGCGGGCGTGCGCGACCGAATGGTCGAGGCCCTCGCGCGTGCTCGCCAGGATCTCCCGTTCGATGGCCAGCAGCGCCCGGGTGCCGTCGCGCGCCGCGGCCGGCGTATACAGCCACGCGAAGTAGCGCGCGCCCGCTTCGCGGGGCGGCGCTGCCGTCGTCGAACTGCTCACGGCGTTCCGTTGCCGGGCGGTGCGGCGGGCTCGCGCGCAAGCCGCTCGACCGGTTCGAGCGTCGGCAAGGCGGCGTCGGCGGTCACGCCGAGCTCGGTGAAGCGCCGCGCCTGCGGCAACACCTGGCGCTCGAGCGAGCCGACCGCGCTGTTGTAGGACTCGACCGCGCCGCCGAGGCGCTGCCCGACCTTGCCGAGGTGGGCGGAGAAATTGCCGAGGCGCCGGTAGAGTTCCTGGCCGAGATCGCGGATCTGCGCGGCGTTCTGCGCCACCTGCGCCTGGCGCCAGCCGAAGGCGATAGCCTTGAGGAGCGCCATCAGCGTCGAGGGCGTCGCGATCACGACGCTCTGGCGCAGGGCATTGTCGATGAGCTCGGGGCGCTCGGCCAGCGCGGCGGACAGGAACTGGTCGCCCGGCAGGAACAGCACCGCGAACTCGGGGCTGCGCGCAAACTGCGACCAGTAGGCCTTGCCGGCGAGTTCGCGGATCCGTGCCTCGACCTGCTGCGCGTGGCGCGCGAGCGCGGCGCGCCGCGCCTCGTCGCCGTCCGCCTCGACCGCCTCGAGGTAGGCATCGAGCGGCGTCTTGGCGTCGACGACGAGGTCGCGCTCGTCGGGCATGTGGACGACGAGGTCGGGGCGCAGGTTGCCGGTTGCGGTCGGGACCTGGGCCTGCTCGGTGAAATCGGCGTGCCCGGTGAGGCCGGCGAGCTCGACCACGCGGCGCAGCGTGATTTCTCCCCAGCGGCCGCGCACCTCGGGGCGTCGCAGCGCGGTGACGAGGTTGCGCGTCTCGCGGGCGAGTTGCGCCTGGCCGCCGGTCAACGCTTCGATCTGCGCGCGCAGGCTGGTGAATGCCTCGCGACGCTCGCGCTCGAGCGTCTGCACTTCCGTCTCGGTGCGCGCGAGCGCGGCGCGGATCGGCTCGATGAGCTGGTTGAACGCCGATTCGCGCTCCTTGAGCACGCCCTGCGCACTGGCCTGCTCGCGACCGAGCGTTTCGCGCGCCAGCGCGAGGAACACCTCGCTGTTGGCGCGCAGCGACTCCGAGGCGAGCTCGTCGAAGGCGGCACGCAGCCGGGTCTCGCTCTGCGCCAGCAGCTCGAGCTGGTCGCGCGTGCGCTGCTCGTCCGCGGCGAGGCGCGCCTTGGCAGCCTCGAGCGCCGCGCCGAGCTCGGCGGCGCGGCGCGCGGCGCGCAGCTGGCCGATGAGCCAGCCGAGCAGCGCGCCGAGCGCGAAGGCCGTGGCCGCCACCGCCAGGGCGAAGCCGGCGTTCAAGCCCGCGCCTCGAGCCAGTCGATCAGGTCGCGCGGCCCCGACAGCCAGGCCTCCGCCGGCCACAGGTGGTGTTCGTCCTGCGCGCTGACGTAGCCGAAGGAGGCGACCACGGCGCGCATGCCCGCCGCGCGCGCCGCCTCGACGTCGCGCAGCGCGTCGCCGACATAGACGCAGGACGACGGCGCGACGCCGATGGCCCCGGCCGCGTGCAGCAGCGGCTGCGGGTGCGGCTTGCGCACCGGCAGGGTGTCACCGCTCACGAGGCACGCCATGCGCCGGTCGAGCCCGAGTTCGGCGAGCAGGGGTTCGGCGAGCCAGCCGGGCTTGTTGGTGACGACGCCCCAGGGCAGGGCCGCGGCCTCGAGGTGCGCGAGCATCTCGGCCCCGCCCGGGAAGAGACCGGTTTCCGCGGTGAGCCGCTCGCGGTAGAGCGCGAGGAAGCGGTCGCGCAGGCGCTCGAATTCCTCGCCCCCGGCATCGGGGAAGCCGACGCGCATCAGGCCGTTCGAACCGTGCGACACCTGGGCGCGCGCGGTCGCGAACTCGATCGGCGGCAGGTTCTCGGACGCACGCAGCGAATTCAGCGCCCCCACCATGTCGGGCGCGGTGTCGAGCAGCGTGCCATCGAGATCGAACAGCACCGCGCGCACCGCCGCGGGCCGCCCGGCGGGCCTCATGGCGTGCCCCCGTCGCGGCGAAAGTGCGCGAGGTAGTTGACGGAGGTGTCGCCCGTGAGCGCGGCCTCGCCGCCGAACGGGTCGAATTCGATGCCGGCGAGATCGAGCGCGGCGAAGCCGGCGGCGCGCGAGCGCGCCACGAGTTCGGAAGGCCGGATGAAACGCTCGTATTCATGGGTCCCGCGCGGCAGCAGCCGCAGTACATACTCCGCCGCCACGATCGCGAGCGCAAAGGACTTCACGCCACGGTTGATGGTCGAGACGAACAGGTGACCACCCGGGCGCACCAGCGCCCCGAAGGTCGCCAGCAGCGCGCCCGGATCGGGCACGTGCTCGAGCATCTCCATGCAGGTGATGGCATCGAACGAGGCCGCTTCTTGTGCGAGCAGCGATTCGGCGCCCGCCACGCGGTAGTCGATCGACACGCCGCGCTCGAGCGCGTGCAGGCGCGCGACCTCTATCATGGCCGGCGCGAGGTCGATCGCGGTCACCCGGGCGCCGGCATCGGCGAGCGCCTCCGCGAGCAGCCCGCCGCCGCAGCCGACGTCGAGCACGCGCGCCCCGGCAAGCGTCATGCGCTCGCGCAGGAAGCGCATCCGCACCGGGTTCAGGCGATGCAGCGGCATGAATTCGCCGCGCGGATCCCAGAAACGGTGGGCGAGCGCATCGAACTTCGCGAGTTCCGCGGCATCGGCGCTCGCGGTCATGCGGCGGCCCCGACAGACAGGCGCGCCGGGAACTCGCGCGTGATGGCCGCGAGTTCCTCCGCGTCGAAGGCCAGCAGGCGGCTGTCGCGCAGCATCGCGCGGCCGGCCACCCAGACGTCGGTCACGGCGCCCCGTCCCGCCGCATAGACGATGGCTTCCGCGGGGTCGCCCACCGGCCGGCAACCGGGCGCCGACAGGTCGATGCACAGGATGTCGGCGGCCTTGCCCGCGGCGAGTGAACCGATCTCGCGCGCCAGCCCGAGGGCCTGCGCGCCGCCGAGCGTCGCCATGCGCAGTGCGTCGTGGGCGGACAGCGCCTGCGGGTTGTGGGTCGAGAGGCTCGCCAGCATGCACGCCGCGCGCGCCTCGGCGAGCAGGTCGAGTGCGCCGACGCTCGCCGCGCCATCGGTGCCGAGCGCGACGTTGACCCCGGCGGCGCGCAGTTCGCTGACGCGGCAGATGCCGCTGCCGAGCCGCTGGTTCGACTGCGGGCAATGCACGACCGAAATGCCGGTGCGCGCCGCGAGGTCGATGTCCTCCTCGCTGAGCCAGTTCATGTGCACGGCCGAGAACCCGGGGCGCAGCAAGCCCTCGTCGCCCAGCCAGGACAGCGGGCGCCCGCCGTGGGCCGCGACGCTGTCCTGCACCTCGGTCTGCGTCTCGTGCAGGTGCATGGCGATCGGAGCGTCGAGCTGGTCGGTGAGCCGGCGCAGCCGCGCGAACGTGGCACGCCCCACGGCATAGGGGGAGTGCGGCGCGAAGCAGGGGAGGATGAGCGGATCGCCCCGGTATTCGTCCCAGAGCCGTGCCGCCTTGTCGAGGTGCTCGTCCACGTCGGCCGCCCATGGCGTGCGGCCGTCGATGATCGGCGCACCGACCACCACCCGCAGGTGCGCTTCGCGCGCGAGGCGCGCGACTTCCTCCGGAAAGAAGTACATGTCGGCGAAGCAAGTGATGCCCGCCGCTAGCATCTCGGCCATGGCGAGCCGGGTGCCGCTGCTCACGAACTGCGCGTTGACGCAGCGGCGCTCGAGCGGCCAGATGGTCTCGTTGAGCCACTGCATGAGCGGGCCGCGGATTGGCAGGCCGCGCATCAGGCTCATCGCTGCGTGGGTGTGCGCATTGACGAGCCCGGGCAGCAGCGCGTGCTCGCGCCGCGCCAGGCGCTCGCGCGGCGCGTAGCGCGCCACGAGCGCACCCGCGGGCCCGCAATCGAGGATGCGCCCGCCGTCGATTGCGAGTGCGGCGTGCTCCAGTACCGCGGTGCCTTGCATCGGCAGTACCCAGCGGGCCTCGATGAGAAGGTCGATCGATTGCATCGGCAAAATTATATCGGCCCGCCCGCCGCCGCGCTGCGCTGAAGCGGGGGTCGGGCCGGGGGGTTGTGGTAAAATTGCGCCTTTCAGCCTGCAAGAATCGCTAGCCTGCATGGTCGATATCGCCCGCGAAATCCTGCCCGTCAACCTCGAAGACGAGATGCGTCGCTCTTACCTCGATTACGCGATGAGCGTGATCGTGGGGCGCGCGCTCCCGGACGTGCGCGACGGCCTGAAACCGGTGCACCGGCGCGTGCTGTTCGCGATGCGCGAGCTCGGCAACGACTGGAACAAGGCCTACAAGAAATCGGCCCGCGTCGTCGGCGACGTGATCGGCAAGTACCACCCGCACGGTGACGCCTCGGTCTACGACGCGATCGTGCGCATGGCACAGCCCTTCTCGATGCGCTACCTGCTGGTCGATGGCCAGGGCAATTTCGGTTCGGTCGACGGCGACCTGCCCGCCGCGATGCGCTACACCGAGGTGCGCATGTCGCGCCTGGCCGGCGAGCTGCTGGCCGACATCGACAAGGAAACCGTCGACTTCGCGCCGAACTACGACGAGTCCGAGCACGAGCCGAGCGTGCTGCCGACCCGCGTGCCTAACCTGCTGCTGAACGGTTCGTCCGGCATCGCGGTCGGCATGGCGACCAACATCCCGCCGCACAACCTCACCGAGATCGTCAACGCCTGCCTCGCCGTGCTCGACGACCCGGCGATATCGCTCGCCGGCCTGATGCAGATCGTGCCGGGGCCGGACTTCCCGACCGCGGGCATCATCAACGGCGCGCAGGAGATCGTCAGCGCCTACAAGGGCGGCCGCGGCCGGCTGTCGATCCGCGCGCGCACGCATTTCGAGGACCTCGAGAAGGGCGGTCGGCAGGCGATCGTCGTCACCGAACTGCCCTACCAGGTGAACAAGGCGCGGCTCCTCGAGCGCATCGCCGACCTGGTGCGCGAGAAGGCGATCGAGGGCATCTCCGAGCTGCGCGACGAGTCCGACAAGGATGGCATGCGGGTCGTGATCGAGCTCAAGCGCGGCGAAGTCGCCGAGGTCGTGCTCAACAACCTGTTCGCGCAGACGCCGATGGAGACGGTGTTCGGCATCAACATGGTGGCGCTGGTCGACGGCCAGCCGCGCCTGCTGTCGCTCAAGGAAATGCTCGAGGCGTTCCTGCGCCACCGCCGCGAGGTCGTCACGCGGCGCACGATCCACGACCTGCGCAAGGCGCGCGAGCGGGCCCATGTCCTCGAGGGCCTCGCGGTCGCACTCGCCAACATCGACGAGGTGATCGCGACGATCAAGGCCGCGGCATCGCCGGCTGACGCCCGTGCCGCATTGACCGCGCGCGCCTGGCCGCCGGGCGGCGTGCCCGCCATGCTGGCGCGCGCCGGGGATGTCTCGACGCGGCCCGAGGGCGCGGGTCCCGACACCGGCCTCGCCAACGGCGCCTACCGGCTGTCGGATGCGCAGGCGCAGGCGATCCTCGAGATGCGGCTCAATCGCCTCACCGCGCTCGAGCAGGACAAGATCGTCACCGAGTACCAGCAGCTGCTCGACCTGGTGCGCGATCTCGCCGACATCCTCGCGCGCCGCGAGCGGCTCACCGAAGTCATTCGCGGCGAGCTGGTCGAGGTGCGCGAACAGTACG
>CAZRLI010000057.1:0-9380 GCA_964600535.1 uncultured Steroidobacteraceae bacterium
TGACCACTTTATCGTGGGCGACGGCGCCTGCCTGTCGTTCGCGGAACGCGGGCTGATCTAGCGTGGCCGGCCGGCTCCGCCACCGTGTAGGACAACTGTCGCCGCGCCCCGACATTGGTCGATCCGCCGGCAGGCGTTAAATTGGTCGTTCGCTTTGCTAATGGGAGGCTTCCATGGCCCTTTGGAAAGATACGACCCCCGCGGGCACCGGCATGGCCGGCACCCCCCCGAGCCCCGCGCCCGTGCCCGCTGCGGAACGGGCCAATGTCGCACCGCTCAACCTCAATGCCGATACCCCGCGCCGGACGAAGGAGCGCGTCGAAATGAAGGACTCCGTGATCTCGAGCGGACTCAACATCGAAGGCAAGATCGAGGGCACGGGCAACGTGCGCATCGGCGGGCGCTTCAAGGGCGACGTGCACATCGACGGCGACCTGACCATCGAGGCGGGCGCGCACCTGACGGGCCAGGTGCGGGCGAACCTGGTCGTCGTGGCCGGCGAGCTGTCGGGCAATGTCGAATCGGCACGCCGCGTGGAACTGGCCGAGACGGCCGTGATGAGCGGCGACGTCAAGGCGGGCGCGCTCACGGTGGCCGCCGGTTCGCGCATGCGTGGCCAGGTGGAATTCGGCTGGGACGAGAAGCTCGGCAAGTCACACGGTGAGACACGAGGCCTCGGCAGCGGCACATGAGTGCCCGCCCGCCGCTGACCGCGCGCGTGCCGCAGACGGCACGCACGCGAGTCTGCCCGCATTGCAAGGCGACGATCCTCGAGAGTGCGAACGTCTGCCCGGGTTGCCGGCATCACCTGAAGTTCGATCCCGTCGCTGCGCAGCGCCAGGCGGAAACCCGCACGGCACTGCGCATCGACGGGACGATCAGGGGACCGGGCGAGGCCGAGGCCTGCGAGTACTGCGTGGTGATCGCGATTCGCGACGACGAAGGCCGCGAGGTGGGCCGACATGTCGTCGGCGTCGGGGCGATGCGGCCCGGGGAGGCGCGCGGCTTCACGCTGTCGGTGGATGTCACTCCCTCGTCCCTGCCACTTCACGTGAAGCCCCCGGCCCCGAAGCTCGGGGGCCGGTAGCGCGGCCCGCCGGCGCCCGGGTGCCACCCCCCTTGGGCGGGCGTCGGTTGCCGTGGATGCGCCTTACTGGTATAAAGCCCGTCCTTTGCCGTGGGGCGAATCCCCCGGAAAGCTCCCAAGTTACTGAATTTCGAGGGCTTAGCATGTCCCGCGTCTGCGAAATCACCGGCAAGCGCCCGGCCGTCGGCAACCGCGTCTCGCACGCGAACAACAGGAAGCGCCGCCGCTTCCTGCCGAACCTGCACGCCCAGCGTTTCTGGCTGGAAGACGAGAAGCGCTGGATCAACCTGCGCGTCTCGACCCGCGGCCTGCGCACGATCGAGAAGAACGGCATCGACGCCGTCGTCGCCGACATGCGCGCCAAGGGCCTGAAGGTCTGAGGGACATACCGTCATGCGCGAAAAGATCAAGCTGCTCTCGTCCGCCGGCACGGGCCACTTCTACGTCACGATGAAGAACAAGCGCCTGCATCCCGAGAAGCTCGAGGCGAAGAAGTACGACCCGGTCGTGCGCAAGCACGTCTCGTATAAAGAGACCAAGATCAAGTAGTCCGCCGGCGGGACTCGCCGGAAGCGGGCAAGGACACGACGAACGGCCCGGTACGCCAAGCGCGCGCCGGGCTGTTTGCTATAGGCTTGCGGCCAACTGCTCCCTGGTCATCGCATGCCGGAACTCCCCGAAGTCGAAACCACGCGCCGCGGCATCGAGCCGCACGTCGTCGGCCGTCGCATCCGCTCGCTCGCGGTGCATGAGCCGCGGCTGCGCTGGCGCGTCGAGGCGGGCCTGCCGGCGCGCGTGGCGGGCCAGCGGGTGCGCGCCACCGGGCGGCGCGCGAAATACCTGCTGCTCGAGCTCGAGCGTGGCACCCTGATGCTGCACCTCGGGATGTCGGGGAGCCTGCGCGTGCTCGCCGCGGATGCCCCGCGCGGCAAGCACGATCACGTCGATCTCGTGCTCGATTCCGGCCAGGCGCTGCGCTTCAACGATCCGCGCCGCTTTGGCAGCCTCGTGTACACGGCGGAGGACCCGGCGGCCCACCCGCTGCTGGCCGGGCTCGCACCGGAACCACTCTCCGCAGCCTTCGACGCCGGCTACCTCTGGCGCGTCACGCGCCGCCGCCGCGTCGCCGTGAAGCCACTCATCATGAACGCCCGGCTCGTCGTGGGCGTCGGCAACATCTACGCGAGCGAGGCCCTGTTTCGCGCGCGCATCCGGCCGGGCCGCGAGGCGCGGCGCCTCTCGGCGCGCGAGTGCGCGAACCTCGTGCGCGCGATCCGCACCGTGCTCGCCAACGCGGTGGCGGCGGGCGGCACGACGCTGCGCGACTACGTCGGTGCCGACGGCGCACCGGGCCACTTTCGCCGCCGGCTGTACGTCTACGAACGCGCCGGCAAGCCCTGCCGTCGTTGCCGCACGCCGATCCGTCGCCGCGTGCAGGGGCAGCGCGCGACTTACTGGTGCCCGCGGTGCCAGGCGTGAAGCAGCACTTCCTGGCGCGCGACCCGGTGATGGCTGCGCTGATGCGTGCGGCGGGCCCGTGCCGGCTGAAGCCCAACGCGGAACATTCGCCCTTCGAATCGCTCGCCCGCGCGATCACGCACCAGCAACTGAATGGGACGGCCGCAAACCGCATCCTCGAGCGCTTCATCGGGCTGTGCGGCGACGGTGCGTTTCCCACGCCCGCTGCGGTGCTCGCGCGGCCCGATCCGCAACTGCGCGCGGTGGGCCTCTCGTTCGCAAAGATCGCGAGCCTAAAGGACCTCGCGGTGAAGGCCGGCAGCGGTGTCGTGCCGGCCAGTGCGGTGCTCGCGACGCTCGAGGACGAGGAGATCATCGCGCGACTCACGCAGGTGCGCGGCATCGGCCGCTGGACGGTCGAGATGCTGCTGATGTTCCAGCTCGGCCGCCCCGACGTATTGCCGGTCGGGGACTTCGGCGTGCGCAACGGCTTTCGCCTCGCCTACGCGCTGCGGGCCATGCCGACGCCGGGCGCGCTCGCGGCCTGGGGCGAGCGCTGGTCGCCACATCGCACGGCGGCGGCGTGGTACCTGTGGCGCGCGGTCGAGCTGGCGCGCGAGGGCCGCCTGCCGCCGCCCATCGAGCGGCCCCGCGGCATCCGCATGGTGAAGCCGAAGCGGGAAGTCAGGAAGGCCGGCGCGCGTCCCGCTGGTAGGAAATCCGCAGCAGCAGCTGGTCCTCGTCGGGCTCCATCGACTCGGGCCGCACGAGTCCGTCCAGATCGTAGCACACGGTCAGCGAATCCCCGTCGAGCTCGATGATGGCTTCGAGCTTGCGGCCCGCGTAGGGGCCGTCGACCCCGATCAGGTCCATCACCCGCGGCAATACGTCCGCGTCGACGCGGTAGTCCCCGCTGTCGACCACCGCACCGCTCGCGTCGCGGATCTCGTAGCGCCCTGCGTGCAGGTTCAGGCGCGCGACGCGCAGCTCCCCGACCGGTACTTCCCGGTCCGAAACATACGCCGCCACCGGCAGCCAGCTGCCCTCGAGCCCGCGCTCGAGCGCGTCAGTAGACCTGTCCTTCACCTTCGCCACGCGGATCCGACGCCGCTTCGACGCGGCCACTCGCGTAATCCCAGGTGATCACCTGCAGGTTTCCCCAGCCGCGCGGCGATTCCCTGAGCGTGTAGCCACGCTGGCCGAGCGCCTCGATCTCCGCGGGGGTCAGGGCGCCGGCCTCGTACTGCAGGACGTCCGGCAGGTATTGGTGATGGATGCGCGGCGCGGCGGCGATCTGCGCGGCGCTCTGGCCATCGAGGAAGCCGAGCGTCGCGAGCAGCACCATGCCGGTGATGTAGCTGCCGCCCGGGCTGCCCGTGATCATCAGGCCGTGCGGGCCCTCGATGAAGGTCGGCGTCATCGAGGACAGCGGCCGCTTGCCGGGCGCGATCTCATTCGCCGCATTGCCGACGAGCTGGAAGCCGTTGGGCACCCCCGCCTTCTTCGAGAAATCGTCCATCTCGTTGTTGAGGAAGAGACCGGTGCCCGGCACCACGAGCCCCGAGCCGAACAGGAAATTGAGCGTGATCGTGCCGGCCACGCGGTTGCCCTCGGCATCGAGGATGGAGAAATGGGTCGTCTGCGGCCCCTCCGGCGCGGGCGTGACGCCCGGGAGATCCGCGCTCGGCATGGCGCGATCGAGGCGGATCGAGGCACGCAGCCCGGCCGCGTAGTACGGATGGATCAGCTCCGCCACCGGCATCTCGACGAAATCCGGGTCGCCGAGCCAGACCGCGCGGTCACGATGCCCGCGCCGCATCGACGCGATGATCAGGTGCTTGCGCGTCGCGGAATCGAGCCGCGGGAGGTCGTAGCCCGAGAGGACGTTGAGCGCCTCCGCGAGCACGATGCCGCCGGACGAGGGCGGTGGCGCGGAAATGACGCGCGCGCCGCGGTACTCGCTCACGATCGGCGCACGTTCGACGACCCGGTAGGCCGCGAGGTCCCCGGCCGTCCAGATGCCGCCGAGCTGGCGCACGCCCGCCACGAGCTGGCGCGCGACCTCGCCCTCGTAGAAATCGCGCAGGCCATTCCGCGATAGGGTCTCGAGCGTGCGGGCCAGCTGCGGCTGGCGGATCACCGTGCCGACCGGCGGCGCCGCGCCGTTGCGCAGCCAGGTCCGCGCGACCTCCTTCTGCCTGGCAAAGACCGCGAGCTTGAAGCCGATGACGGCGCGCAGGTGCGGCGTGACCGGGAAGCCTTCGTGAGCGAGCCGGATCGCAGGCGCGAGGCTCACGGCGAGCGGCAGCCGGCCGTAGTGCTTCACGAGGTGTTCGAGGCCCGCGGGCTCGCCGGCGATGCCCGCCGCGAGCGCGCTCCCCAGCGACAGCCCGGGCACCGGGTTGCCGTCGGGCCCGAGGAACATGTCGCGGGTCGCCGCGGCGGGCGCCTTCTCGCGCGCATCGATCATGACGTCGAGGCCGTCACTCGCACGGTGCAGCAGGTAGAAGCCGCCGCCGGCAAGCCCGTTGCCGGTGGGATAGACGACGGCAAGCGCGGCGGAAACGGCCACCGCCGCATCGAAGGCATTGCCGCCCCTGGCGAGGATCTCGTGCCCCGCGGCCGTCGCGAGCGGATTGGCGCTCGCGATCGCGGCCTTGCCGGGCGCGCGCTCCGCGGCGGCCAGCGGCGCCGCGGCGAGCGCCACGACCACGACCCACAACGACGCCCGCAGCGGCCGCAACGCCCGCTTCATGGCACGCGCCTGTGGCGGCGCAGTTCGTCCGCGACGATCGGATGCACGAACTCGTTCACGTCGCCGCCGAGCATCGCGATCTCGCGCACCAGCGTCGAGGAGATGAATGTGAACTGCTCCTTCGGCGTCATGAATACGGTCTCGATGTCCTGCGAGAGGTGCCGCGTCATGTTGGCAAGCTGGAATTCGAACTCGAAATCGGAGACCGCCCGCAGCCCGCGCACGATGACCGACAGCTGGTGTTCGCGCGCGAAATCGACGGTCAACCCCGTATAGCCCATCACCTCGACCTGCGGCACATCGGCGAGCACCGCCCGTGCGAGCTCGACGCGCTTCTCCACCGAGAACAGCGGCGTCTTGTTCGGGTTCGCGGCGATGGCAACCACGACGCGCGAGAAAATGCTCGCCGCCCGGCGCACGAGGTCCTGGTGCCCGTTGGTGATCGGATCAAACGTGCCGGGATAAACGGCGTGCCGCTTCATGCTGGCGGTGCTCCCCTCGAGGATATGGCCAGATGATAACCGACGTCGCCCGCGCGCCCGGACTTGACGAGCCGCCACGCGGGCGGCAGGCCGGGAAGCGGCATGCTGGCCGGCAGCTCGAGGTAGACGCGCGCCCCAGCGGCGAGCCAGCCCCCTGCCTCGAGCGCGGCGGCCGACTGGGCCAGCAGCTCGCTGTCGAAGGGTGGATCGAGGAACACCAGGTCGAAGGGACGCGCCGTGCCCTTGAGAAAACGCAGTGCATCCGCGCGAACCAGGTCGGCATCGCGCGCCCCGAGCGACGCCAGCACCGCTTCGAGGCCGCACGCCGCGACCTCGTCCCGCTCGACGAACGTGACATGCGCGGCGCCGCGCGACAGCGCTTCGAGCCCGAGGGCACCGCTGCCGGCGAACAGGTCGAGTGCGCGAGCGCCCTGCACGTGGCCCATCAGCCAGTTGAACAGGGTCTCCCGCACCCGGTCGGGTGTCGGACGGATCGTGTCGCCGGGCGGAAAGCGGAATCGCCGGCCGCGCCACGCGCCGCCGATGATGCGAAGTTGCCGCGCGCTTCGTCTGCTATTGCTGGCCACGATGCCGGAAGCGTAACCTAGCTCGAACGCACAACAAGCAAGAGAATCCAGAGGGGAGCGTCATGCGTCCGAACGGCAGTTTACTCTTCGCGGCTTTCGCAGCGGGTTCATTGCTGCTGGCGGGCTGCAGCGGCGGATCGGGCGTCGACAGCGACGGCATCGGCCAGACCGACACCTCGAGTGGCAGCCTGCCCGGCGGCTCCACGGTCCCGCCCTCGCCGACAGGATTGCATCCGCTGTTCCAGGTCGCGCAGGGCCTGCTGCCCTATCCGACCGACCTCTACTTCTCCGGCTCGACCGATGGCACGCTCAACATCTCGCCCGCCAATTCGCTGATCCCGGCCCAGGCCGCGCTCAATTCGATCGACGGCTACGGGGTGAACACGCCGATCCGCGCGCGCTTCTCGGGCGCCGTCAGCCTCGCATCCCTCACCGCGGCCAGCGTACGCGTGGTGCGCGTCAACATCGACAACACGACCAAGGCCACGGTCGGCGTGGCCGGCGTGCTCGTGCCGGGAGTCGATTACGCCGTGGGCCTCGCGACCGATGCGGGCGTCGGCAGCCAGATCGTCGAGATCCGCCCGTTGCGCCCGCTCGTGCCCAGCACCGGCGCGACCAACAACGGCTACCTCGTGTTGCTGACCAACGGCATCACCGACGCGGCCGGCACGGCCGCCGTGCCCGACACGGACTACGCGACGATCAAGAACGCCCTCGCCGGCGGCGCCAGCTGCCCGGGCATCACCAATCCCACGATGAACGGGGTATGCCGCCTGACGGGCGCGCACCTGCAGATCGCGGCGGGCGTCGGCCTCAATCCCGCCAACGTGATCCTCTCCTTCAGCTTCACGACCGGCTCCACGCGCGACTCGCTCGCCGCGCTGGCGGCGGCCGTGACCGCACGCCCGATCGTCGCGCAGGCGACCGGGCTCAACACCAACCAGGTCAACCCGGCGCTGCCCGGCGTCGCCGATGTCTATGCGGGCGTCCTGCAGATCCCCTACTACCTCTCGAAGGCCGCACCGCTCACCGGCTCCTGGCGGGGCGGGCCCTCGCCGGTCGGTGGCACCAGCTTCCTCACCCGGTTCAACCCGGTGCCGGTCGCGACCGAGACGCTTTCGATTCCGCTCCTCGCCACCGTTCCGAACGCCGCCTCGGGCCGCTCGCGGCCGGTGGCCGGCTGGCCGGTGGTCATTTTCCAGCACGGCATCACCGGCAATCGCACCAACATGCTGGGCCTCGCCGATTCGTTTGCGGCCCAGGGCTTCGTGGTTGTCGCGATCGACCAGCCGTTGCACGGCATCACCGATCCGATGAGCCCGCTCTACCAGCAGGCCAACGAGCGCACCTTCAACCTCGACGTGATGAACAACACGACGGGTGCGGCCGGTCCCGATGGCGTGATCGACTCCTCCGGCGCGAGCTTCATCAACCTCTCGAGCCTGCTGACCGCGCGCGACAACCTGCGCGAGGCATCCGCCGACCTGCTGACCCTCGCGCGCAGTGTCGGCAACCTCGACCTCACCGGCGACGCGGTGCCCGACATCGACGCGACGCGCGTCCATTTCGTCGGCCAGTCGCTCGGCAGCATTGTGGCGATCCCGTGGCTCTCGCTGTCGACCGCCGTGCAGACCGCGACGCTGTCGGTGCCGGGCGGCGTCGTCACGCAGCTGTTGCGCGATTCGCCCTCGTTCGCGCCGCGGATCAATGCGGGGCTGGCGGCACAGGGCCTCGTGCCCGGCACCACGCTCTACAACCAGTTCTTCCGCGACGCGCAGAACGTGATCGAAGCCGGTGACCCGATCAACTACATGGCGGCGGCGGCGGCGGCCCGCCCGATCCTGCTGCACCAGGTGATCGGTGATACCGTGGTGCCGAACTCCGCGACGCAGCGGCTGATCGATGTCGCGGCCCTGCCGAAGGTCAGCACCCCGGGGCCGAACCCGCTCTCGCGTGCCTATGTCAGTTTCACGGCCGGCGCGCATTCGTCGCTGCTCGATCCGACGGCCAGCCTCGCGGCCACGGTCGAAATGCAGACGCAGGCGGTCACCTTCGCCGTGTCGAACGGCACGGTGGTCGCGATCACGAACCCGGCGGTCATCCAGCCGTAGCGTTTGCGGCCCGGCGCCCGCCCGCATTGCCGCTACAATAGGGCGGTACTGCAGGCGAGGCGCATGGCGACGATCGACACCGACAACGGCGGGGCGCGCGAAGGGTTCTTCAGGCGCCTGCGCGCCAAGCTGAACAAGCCCGATTCGTGGCTGTCGTTCGACCTCGGCAACCTGTTCCGCGGCCGTGCAATCGACGGCGCCGTGCTCGAGGAGCTCGAGACGCGCCTGCTGACCGCCGACGTGGGCGTCGAGGCGACCGCCGAGATCCTCGAGGCGCTCGCGCAACGCGTGCGGCGCAAGGAGCTCGACGACGTCGATGCGCTCGTCGATGCGCTCAAGAACGCCATCTTCGAGATCCTCGACCCCTGCGCGAAGCCGCTCGACATCAGCGCCTCGCGCAAGCCCTTCGTGCTCCTGGTGGTCGGCGTCAACGGCTCCGGGAAGACGACCACCATCGGCAAGCTCGCACAGCGACTGCACGACGACGGCAAGAGCGTGGTGCTTGCCGCAGGCGACACCTTTCGCGCGGCTGCGATCGAGCAGCTCGGCATCTGGGCCGATCGCACCGGGGCCGCGATGGTGGCCCAGCAGGCCGGTGCCGATCCCGCCGCGGTCGTGTTCGACGCGCTGCAGTCGGCCCGCTCGCGCGGCACGCAGGTGCTGATCGCGGACACCGCAGGTCGCCTGCAGAACCAGTCGCACCTGATGGACGAGCTGAAAAAGGTCAAGCGCGTGATCCAGCGGGTCGACCCGTCCGCGCCGCATGAGGTACTGCTCGTACTCGACGCCAACCAGGGCCAGAACGCGCTCGCACAGGCGCGCGAGTTCAATGAGGCCGTGGGTGTCACCGCGCTCGCGCTGACGAAGCTCGACGGCACCGCGAAGGGCGGCATCGTCGTC
>CAZRLI010000058.1:0-9197 GCA_964600535.1 uncultured Steroidobacteraceae bacterium
TTCCTGCTGCCGATGCTGCCGCTCATCGCCCTGGTGGCGATCGGCGTGCACGCCAACTGGAAGCGCGGACGCTTGCGTGAGCGCCTGCGGCCGGTGGTCCTCGCCGGCCTGGCGGCCGCCGCGATCTCCGTGGCACTCGTCTTCGGCTACTACTCCGGTCGCCCCGGCCTCGCACTCGTGGGCTTTGCGCTCGGCGCGTGGCTCGTGCTGTCCTCGCTCGTCGATCCGCTCGACCGGCTGCGGCGCGGCCTGAGCCTGCCGCGCGCGATCGTCGGCATGACACTCGCGCACGTCGCGCTCGGGGTGTTCGTGGTCGCCGTGACGGCCGTGGAAACCTACACGGCGGAGCGCGACATCGCGCTGGCGCGGGGCGAGACCGCGCACGTGGGCGGCTTCGACTTCCGCTTCGACGGCGTCGATGCCATCGAGGGGCCCAATTACGACGGCGTGCACGGCATCGTGCAGGTGGCCCGCGATGGCCACCCGGTCGTCGTGCTGCACCCCGAGAAGCGGCGCTATCTCGTGCAGCAATCGGTGATGACCGAGGCCGCCATTGCCTCGCAGGCGGGGCGCGACCTGTTCGTGGCACTGGGCGAGGACCTCGGCGCGGGGCGCTGGAGCCTGCGCATCCAGATCCGCCCGTTGATCAACTACGTCTGGCTCGCGGTCGGGCTCATGGCGCTCGGTGGGCTCATCGCGGCTTCCGACCGCCGCTATCGCAGCGCGCGCCTGCCCGCCGCGGAGCCGGTCGGCACGGGGCAGGGCAGCGCAGCGTGAGCCGTTACCTGTTGCCGCTCGCGGCCTTCGTGCTGCTGGCGATCGTCCTCGCGGTCGGCATCAGGAATTCGAAGACGAAAGGCATCGTCGCCTCGCCGCTCATCGGCCGTGCGGCCCCCGAATTCAGCCTGCCGAACCTCCTCGAGCCGGGCGCGCGCTTCGATTCGCGCTCGATGAAGGGACGCTGGTACGCGCTCAACGTATGGGGCACCTGGTGCGTGGAATGTCGCGCGGAGCACGAGGTGCTGGTCGCGGCGCGGCGCGCCGCGAAGCTCCCGATCGTCGGCCTCAACTGGAAGGACGATGCGGCCGGGGCCCGCGACTGGCTCGCGCAGCTCGGCAATCCATATGAGGCGGTACCGGTCGACGCCGAAGGACGGGTCGCGATCGACTACGGGGTCTACGGAGCCCCGGAAACCTTCCTGATCGATCCGCGCGGCATCATCGTCCACAAGCAGATCGGGCCCCTGACGGCGCAGATCTGGGAGCAGGACTTCGTGCGCCGCGCGGCGGGCGGGGCGGCACCCTGAACACGCGTTCCCTGTTCCTGGCGCTCGCCGTGGCCTTCATCGGACGGGCGTTCGCGATCGATACCACGCAGCTGGCGGACCCGGCGCTGCAGGCGCGGTACGAGTCGCTGACCCACGAACTGCGTTGCATGCAGTGCCAGAACCAGTCGATCGCGGATTCGCCGGTGGGCCTCGCGGCAGACCTGCGCCGCGAAGTTGCCGAGCAACTGGACGCCGGCCGCAGCGACGACGAAGTGCGCGAGTACATGGCCGCGCGCTACGGCGACTTCATCCTGTTCCGGCCGCGCTTCTCGGCGCGCACCGCCTGGCTATGGACCCTGCCGGGGCTCCTGCTGCTCGGTGGCGGGATCATTGCCTGGCGCGTCGTGCGCGGCCGTGCGGCACTGGTCGCGAGCGATCCCGATGGCGGCGCGGACGACCTGGAACGCTGATGCTGCTGTTTGCCCTGCTCGCCGCTACGCTGACCCTGATGGCGATCGCGCTCGTGGCGATGCCGCTGCTGCGCGGGCCGACCAGCGCCCCCTGGGCGGCGCTCGCCTGCAGCGGCGTGCTGCTCGTCGGGAGCGTGGGGCTCTATGCAGCCTGGAGCACCTGGAGCTGGCCCGGCGAGCCGACCGCCGACACGCCCGCGGGCATGGTGTCCCGGCTCGCCCGGCGCCTCGAGCGGGAGCCGGATGACCTCCAGGGCTGGCTCATGCTGGGGCGCTCCTATGCGGCAATGGGCGAGGTCCCGCTTGCGATGCGCGCCTACGAGCGCGCCGACCGGCTGGCCGGCGGTCGCAACGCGGAAGCGCTGATGGGCATCGCCGAACAGCTGGTACTGCAGGACGACAGCGCTTTGGGCGGCCGCGCGGGCGAATTGTTCGAGCGGGCGCTGGCGATCGATCCGCGGGCCGGCAAGGCGCTGTTCTTCGGCGCCGTGGCCGCCATGCGCCGCGGCGAGCTGCCAGTGGCCCGCGAGCGCTTCGCAACGCTGCTGACGCTGAAGCCGCCGGATGAAGTACGGCCGCTCATTGAAAAGCAGATAACGGCCCTCGACAGCGCCATCGCCGCCGCGGGCGGCGCGGGTGGCGGCATTGCAGCGCCCGGCGGCGCGGCCGCCGCAGCCGCAGTGCGCGTGACGGTGACGCTGGCGCAGGGACTCGCGGGCGCCGCGGACCGGGCGTCGCCGCTCTTCGTACTGGTGCGCGATCCCGCCTCACCGGGGCCGCCGCTGGCGGTCAAGCGCTTCGCCGCGAAATTCCCCCTCGAGGTCGAGCTGACCGCGGCCGATGCGATGATGCCGGATCGCGCGATCCGGGCGGGGCAGCGGGTGCAGGTCGTGGCGCGCATCTCGCGCTCGGGAACAGCGCAGGCCACGCGCGGCGATCCCTTCGGTGAAGTCAGTTATGATGTCGGCCGGGATGGCGCGCGGGAGATCGTGATCGATCGCGTGATGCCCTGATCGGCCGCATCATGGGTGCAAGCGTGACATTCGACTTCGCGAAGTCGCCAGGAATCTGGGGCAGTTACGCTCGCATCGTCAGTTCGCGCAAGCCCGCCACCGTCCCGGATGGCCGCACGACGCCCCGGATCGAGGCGACCCTCGCGCCCGCAGTGCCCGGCGCCGCGCATATCGCAGCCTACGCCGCGCTCTGCGAAGTGCCCCGCGTCAACGTCGTGCCGATCGCCTATCCCCACATGATCGCAAGCGGGATGCATCTCGCGATGCTGTCCTCGCCCGCGTTTCCGATCGGCGTGCTCGGCCTGGTGCACGTGCGCAACCGGATCGTGCGCCAGCGGGCCCACGCGGTGTCGGAACCGATGGCGTTGCGCAGCTGGATCGAGGGGCACCGGGATACCGAGCGCGGACAGGAGTTCGACCTCGAGACGGAAGGTCGCATCGGCGACGAGGTGACCTGGCGCGAGACCTGCACCTTCCTCGCGCGCCGCCGTGGGCGTGCGGCGGGGCGCGCGCCGGCCGGGAAGGGCCGTGACGAAGCGGTCGACGCCGGCCCGGTGACGGCGGTCAGCTTCGCCGCGCCGGCGGGCCTGGGGCGCCGCTACGCGATTGTCTCGGGAGACTACAACCCGATCCACCTGGCGGACCTGACCGCACGGCCATTCGGCTTCCGCAAGGCCATCGCCCATGGCATGTGGACGCTGGCGCGCTGCGCGGCGGAACTGGGCGAGGCGGACTGCACGGGACCCACCACGCTCGACGTCACGTTCAAGCTGCCCGTCTACCTGCCGGCCTGGGTGGTGCTCGAGAGCCGCGCCACGGGCGAGGGCCGGGCCTTCGTGCTGAAGGACTCCTCGGCGAGCAAGCCCTACCTGACCGGAGAACTGCGGACTGCCGCCGCATGACGGTCGCAACCTCGCGACCCCTCGCGACGCGTGGCCTCGTCGCGAGAGGGGAAGGGCGCGCGCTGTTTGCGGCCGCGGCGGCCTACTTCTGCCTGCTGTGCGGCTACTACATGCTGCGTTCGCTGCGCGAGGCGATGGCCCTCGAGGCCGGCCGCACCTGGATCCCGACACTCTTCACCGCAGTGCTCATCGTGCAGCTCGCCATCCTGCCGATCTACTGGTGGATCGTCGGGCGCACGCCCCGCCGCCGGCTGCTGCTGCAGGTCTACGTACCCGTGGTCGCGCTCTTCGGCGCGCTTGCCCTCGGGATCGCCGGCGCGGGACTGACGCGCTGGCTGGCAGCCGCGTACTTCGTGGCGGTCATGTCCGTGAATCTGTTCGTCGTCTCCGTCTTCTGGAGCGTGATGGCGGATCGCTGGTCACCACAGGCCTCCGAGCGACTGTTTGGCTTCATTGCAGGCGGGGGCAGCCTCGGGGCGCTGGCGGGCCCATTGCTGAATGCGACGCTGGCCGGGCGGGTTGGCACGCCCACGATCATCGGCATGGCTTGCGTGTTGCTGCTCGCCGCAGTCGCGTGTGGCTACCTCGCGCAGACGCTGCGCCGGGATCCCGCCAGCGGCGCTCCGACCCCTGCCATGGGCGATGCGGTCGGCGGCCGCGCGCTCGACGACATGCGCCGCCTCGTGCGCTCACCCTATCTCCTTGCGATCGCGGGTTTCATCGTCGCGGGCCAGGTCCTGGGCGCGTTCATGTACAACGAACAGGCCAGGTACGTGGAAACGGCCTACGAGGGGCTCGCTGACCGCATTGCGCTTTTTGCGCGCGTCGATTTCGCCGTCAATGCGCTGGCGTTCGCCTTCCAGACGCTCGTAGTCGGCTGGCTGACGACGCGCGCCAGCATACGAGCGTCGCTTTCGGCGATGCCGTTGCTGGCGGGGCTGTCCTTCATCGCGCTCGCGGTATCGCCGTCGCTCGCGATGCTGATGCTGACGCAGGTCGTGCGCCGCGGCGCGGACTACGGCCTCGCGAAGCCGACACGCGAGATGCTCTACACGGTGCTGAATCCCGAGAGCAAGTTCAAGAGCAAGAGCCTGCTCGACACGGTGCTGCAGCGGGGCGCTGATACCCTCGGCAACTGGCTCTACGTGCTGCTCGCAGGCCTCGGGCTTGCGGGCCTGTCGGCCCTGAGCGCTGGCATCTGCGTCGTGCTCATCGCCGCGACCTGGTGGCTGGGTGCGAGCTTCGAGAAGCGCCTGTGAGTGCCTTGCCGGCCTGCCGCCTGGAACGGGGCCGTGCGCGCGTGGACCTGCCGGCCATCGCGCGTTTCGCGGCCCCGCTCATGGCGACGAATGCGATCCAGGCGCTGCTCAATCTCACCGACACCTGGTTCATCGGCCGCCTGTCTACCGATGCACTCGCTGCCATGGGGGCGATCTACTGGGTGATGACCTGCGCGATCCTGGTGCTCGGCGGCGTCGGCTTCGCCGTGCAGACCTTCGTCGCACAGGCCTTCGGCTCGCGCCGGCGCGCGCGGGCCTCGCAGGCGGCGTGGTCCGGGCTGTGGTCGGCGGCGGCGACCTGGCCCGTGTTCCTGCTGCTGGCATGGGCCGGACCTTCACTGCTCGCGCCGTTCCACCTGGCGCCCGCGATCGAGCGGCTGGCGCTCGAATACTGGGAGCCCCGCATGTGGGGTGCGCCGCTGGGACTTGCGACCTGGGCGCTCACGGGCTTCTTTACGGGCGTCGGCGCGACGCGCACGACCTTTGCGATCGCGGGTCTCACGGTGGCCGCCAATGTGCCCGCCAACCAGTACTTCATGTTCGGCCTCGACCTCGGCATGGCCGGCGCCGCGTGGGGCACGAACACCGCCCAGGCGATCGGGCTTGCGCTCGCCATCGCGATCGCGCTTTCGCCACGCTATGCGCGCGACTTCCGTTCGCGCCTCACCTGGAGGCTCGACTTCGCGCAGCTCGTGCGGCAGGTCAGGATCGGCTTGCCGGTCGGCGTCATGTACGGCGCCGACGTGCTCGGCGTCGCGCTCTTCCAGCTGATGATCGCGCAGACGGGCAGCAGCCCGGCCGCCGCAACGCAGATCGTGATCATGCTGACCTCGCTCGCCTACCTGCCTGCGATCGGCATCGCTTCGGCGGGAACGACTTTCGTCGGCCAGTCGATCGGCGCGGGCGACCGGGACTGGGCGAGGCGGGTCGGCAACGCGGTGATCGCGCTGTGCGTCGGCTTCATGGGGTGCATGGCGCTCCTGATCCTCGCCGGCGGGCACTGGCTGCTGCCGGTCTTCGCGCCGCCCGTCGATGCCACGGCCCGCGAGGCGATCGCCATTGGCCTGCTGGTGCTGTGGCCGGCCGCAGCCTACCAGGCCTTCGACGGACTCTATTTCGGGTCGGCGTCCGCGCTGCGCGGCGCGGGCGACACGCAGGTGCCCGCCATCACCGCGCTGGCGCTTTCGTGGTTCTTCTTCGTCCCCCTGGCGCACACGCTGGTGTTCGCCCACGGCGAGGGCTGGGTGGCGGGACTGCCGCAGGCGGGCCTCGGTGCCCTGGGTGGCTGGCTGGCACTGATGGGCTACGCGATGCTGCTGGGCATCTGCATGCTGGCGCGCTGGCGATCGGGGCGCTGGCGCACCATCAGGCTCGCGCCCGGAAGCTGAGCAGGGCGAGGAAGCCGCCGAGCATCCCGCCGAGGTGCGCGAAGTGGGCCACCCCCGGCTGCGCGCCGGTCAGGCCCATGGTGAGCTCGAGCACGCCATACAGCGTCACGAACAACCAGGCCGGCATCGGAATGGGCGGGAAGATCAGCATCAGCTTGCGGCGCGGGAACAGCACGGCGTAGGCGAGCAGCAGGCCGAACACACCTCCGGACGCCCCCACCGTCGGGTACAGGCCGCCGCTCAGGCGCGCCACCAGCAGCTGCGCGACAGCGGCGAACACGATGCTCGACAGGTACAGGAACAGGAAGCGGCGCGCACCCCAATATCGTTCGAGCTCGCTGCCGAACATGTAGACGGCGAACATGTTGAACAGGATGTGTGCGAAATAGTCCGTGCTGTGCAGGAACGCATAGGTCACCACCTGCCACGGCCGGAAGAGCGGCCCGAGCGGCCACAGCGCGAAGGGCAGCAATGCCGACGGGGCCACGATCTGCAACAGGAAGACCGCGACCGTGAAGATCAGGATCGAGCGGGTTACGGGCGCCATCCGAGGACTCCGAGCAGGGCAGAATAGCCGACGACATAGGCAAGGGCGACGAACCAGCCGTGGCGCAGCCATGCGCCGACCGAGCGGGCCTGCGGAAAGCGGTTGGAGATCGCGACTCCGGCCGAGGAGCCGAACCAGATCATCGAACCGCCGAAGCCGACAGCGTAGGCGAGCACGCCCCAGTCATAGCCTCCCTGCTCGAGGGCAAGCTTGGTGAGCGGGATGTTGTCGAACACGGACGATACGAAACCCAGGCCGAGCGCGCTCTGCCACGTGGGCGCCGGCAACTGCTCCACGGGCATCATCGATGCACTGGCGACCAGGGACAGGAGAAAGACGCTGCCCTTCGCGGTCGCGGGCAGGATGGCCCAGGCGGGCCGTCGCCAGGGGGCGGTGGCCAGCAATGCCAGCCACACGGCCGCACCGAGGAACGGAAAGCGTTCGGCGAGCCCGGCGTGGCGCAGGTTTACGTAGATGTTGGTCGCGATCGCCGCAGCCAGTATCACGACCACGACCGTCGCGCGCGCCCAGTCGATCGCCAGGCCGGCCGGCGGATCACGGCGTATCGGTGCATGTCGCTGCTGGGCCCGCGCCGCCGGGACCGCGAATACCAGGAAGGCTGCGCCCGCCGCGACGTAAGCATGCAGTACATCGATGGCGGGCACGCCCTCGATCCACATCATCGTGGTCGTCGTGTCGCCGATCACGCTGCCGGAGCCGCCGGCGTTCGAAGCGGCGACGATGGCAGCGAGGTATCCGATGTGGACGCGCTCGCGATAGACGGTCGCCGCCATCGAACCACCGATGATGGCCGCGGCGATGTTGTCGAGGAAGCTCGACAGCACGAACACGATGGCGAGCAGTACCACGCCTCCCTTCCAGTCATCCGGCAGCAGGGCGGGCAGTGCCTCGGGAATGCGGCTGTCCTCGAAGTGCCGCGCAAGCAGCGCAAAGCCCATCAACAGGGCGAACAGGTTCAGCAGCACGACCCATTCGGCGGCGAAGTGCGCGGCGAGTCCGGCAAGCCCTGCGGCCTCATGGAAACCACCCACCGCGAGCTTGTAGAGCGTGATCGCGCCGAGACCGGCGAGTGCCACTTCGAGCGTGCGGTGGTGCATGACCGCCACGCCCGCGAGCGTCAGCGCGAAGAGGGCGAACTCCATGCATAATGATCGCATGAGAGCACTCGTAAAGGCGAAGGCCGAGCCCGGCATCTGGATGCAGGACGTGCCGGAGCCCACCATCGGCCCCAACGATGTCCTGATCCGCATGCGCAAGACCGCCATCTGCGGCACCGACATGCACATCTACAAGTGGGACGACTGGGCACGCCGCACGATCCGGGTGCCGATGGCCGTCGGGCACGAGTACTGCGGCGAAATCGTCGCGCTGGGCAGCGAGGTGCGCGGCTTCGCGGTCGGCGACCGCGTCTCCGGCGAAGGCCACCTGACCTGTGGTTACTGCCGCAATTGCCGCGCGGGACGCCGCCATCTGTGCCGCAACACGGTCGGCGTGGGTGTCAATCGTCCCGGCTGCTTCGCAGAATACATGGCGCTGCCGGCGGTCAACGTCTTCAAGCTGCCCGATGCGATCGACGACGAGATCGCCTCGATCCTCGATCCGTTCGGCAACGCCACCCATACGGCGCTGTCATTCGGCGTCGTCGGCGAGGACGTGCTGGTCACCGGTGCGGGGCCCATCGGCATCATGGCGGTTGCCATCGCGCGCTTCGCGGGTGCGCGCCATGTCGTCGTCACCGATGTCAACGACTACCGGCTCGCGCTGGCGCAGCGCCTCGGCGCCTCGCGCATCGTCAATGTGGCCCGCGACCCGCTCGACGGCGCAATGCAGTCACTGGGCATGGCGGAGGGTTTCGACGTCGGCATGGAGATGTCGGGCAACCCGGCCGCCTTCCGCGACATGCTGCGCACCATGCACCACGGCGGCAGCATCGCGATGCTCGGCATCATGCCCGATGGCACCGGCATCGACTGGGACCAGGTGATCTTCAAGGGCCTGATGCTGAAGGGCGTTTACGGCCGCGAGATGTTCGAAACCTGGTACAAGATGGCCAGCATGCTGCAGAGCGGCCTGGACATTTCGGCCGTCATCACCCACCGCTTCCCGATCGACGAGTTCCAGCAGGCCTTCGAGGTCATGCGCTCCGGCATGTCCGGGAAGGTGATTCTCGAATGGTGAGCTAGGGGGGCGCAGTCCGCCGGTTCCACGGGCCAAGCGGCGCGCAGCATCAGCATACGCGATGCACAGCTACTTGGATTCAATTCATCATTTCACTCAGACCACCCCCCCACGCCTTAAGTGCTTATTT
>CAZRLI010000059.1:0-9096 GCA_964600535.1 uncultured Steroidobacteraceae bacterium
CAGCGAGCCGCCGCCGCCCGTGAGCGGCAATGCCTACTCGCAGGCGAGCGGCGAGGCCCTGCCCGTGCACTGGGCCACCGCCATCGAACGCTTCGCGGGCAGCCGCTTCGCGCAGGAATACCTCGGCGAGCGCTTCGCGCGGCTCTACGCCACCGTCAAGCGCGCCGAGCTCGAGGCGTTCAGCGCCCACGTGACGCCGCTCGAATGCGCCTGGTACCTGGGGCCGCTGTGAGCGCGGACTACGTCGAAAGCTACTACGCCGCCACGCGCCACGCGGCGCCGGCGCACCCGCCGCTCGCGGGCGACGTCGACTGCGACGTGTGCGTCGTCGGCGCCGGGATCGCGGGCAGCTCGACCGCCCTGCACCTCGCACAGCGCGGCTACCGGGTCGTGCTGCTCGAGGCGGTGCGCGTCGGCTGGGGCGCATCGGGCCGCAGCGGCGCGCAGGCACTCTTCGGCCTCGCCGCGGGCGAGGAGAAGACCGAGGCGCTGCTCGGCCCGGAGGACGCGCGCCGCGCCTGGGACATGACGGTCGAAGGCCTCGACCTGATGCAGGCGCTGATCGCGACGCACGGCATCGACTGTGACTACCGGCCGGGCCAGATGCACGTGGCGGTGAAGCCGCGGCAGGTCGCGGAGCTCGCCCGCTGGGTCGAACGCATCCACGAACGCTACGGCTATACCAGCCTGCGTTTCGTGCCGCGGGAGGAAGTTCGCGCACTGATCGCCAGCGAGCGCTATCTCGCCGGCACCTTCGACTCGCGCAGCGGCCACCTGCATCCGCTCAATTACACACTGGGCCTCGCCGCGGCGGCCACGCGCGCCGGGGTCCGCATCTTCGAGGGCAGCCGCGCGCTCGCCTGGGAAAGCGGCGACCCGCTGCGCGTGCGCACGGCCGCCGGCAGCGTGCGTTGCCGCCAGCTCGCGCTCTGCGGCAACGCCTGGCTCGGCGACACCGCGCCGCAGCTCGCGCGGCGCATCATGCCGGTCGGCACCTATATCGTCGCGACCGAGCCGCTCGGCGCGGCGCGGGCCCGCGCGTTGATCGCCAACGACGCAGCCGTCACCGACGTGAACTGGGTGCTCGACTACTTCCGCTGCTCGCGCGACCACCGCCTGCTCTTCGGCGGGCGCGTCAGCTATTCGGGGCTCGACCCCTTCAACACCGCGAACGCGACCCGCCAGCGCATGCTGCAGGTGTTCCCGCAGCTGCGCGATGCGCGCATCGACTACAGCTGGGGCGGTTACGTCGACATCACCTTGAACCGCGAGCCGGACTTCGGCCGGCTCGCGCCGGACGTGTACTACCTGCAGGGCTTCTCCGGCCACGGGATCGTGCTGACCGGCATCGCGGGCAAGCTCCTCGCGGAAGCGATCGCCGGCACGGCGGAGCGCTTCGACGTCTTCAGCCGCATTCCACACCGCGAGTTCCCGGGCGGCGCGCTGCTGCGCCGCCCGGCGCTGGTACTCGCGATGGCGTGGTACCGGCTGAAGGACCTGCTGTAGGGGTATCCACCTTTCGCTCAGGGCGCGCCACCCACGAACGCCCCGATCTGCGCGCGGCTTCCGCCCGCCTCGCGAAGCCTTTCGGGCGCAGTCGCGAGCCTGCGGGCCGCGCCCTCCCGATCGCCCGCCAGCCATGCGTCCAGCGCACCGAGGGTGGGTAGCGTGACGCGACGCGCACGCTCGCCGGCGAAACTCGCGGTGGTCGCGCAGGCTGCGATGGCGGTCTCCAGCACCCTCAGCCGCTGCGTCATGCCTGCCTCGCCGTGCGCGACGGCCGCGTGCAGATCGACGTAGGACCAGTAGCCCGGTTGCCAGCGGGCTTCGAAGGCATCGGACAGCCGGGACCAGCGATTCCCGACGTCGATGCCGGCGCGCGCCAGCCGCCAGCTGAGTGCCACGGCATCGCAGGCATCGACCGGTGACTGGTCGCTCGCCGCCAGCAAGCATCCGTCGAGGATCGCCACCGCAGAGTCCGCCCGGCCGAGGTCGAGATCGAACATGGCGAGATGCCAGGCATTGTGGCTGCGCATCCGGCTCTTCACGGCCCAGTGTGCCCGCTGCGCGCGCATCCATCGGGCGCCGTCCCGGCTCTGGCCGGACGCAATCCGTGCGTGGGCGAGCGCGTGCACGGCCAGGGGACACGACGGATCGAGCGCCAGGGCCTTTCGGGCCAGCCATTCGGCATGCGTCGCGTCGCCGAGCTCGGCATGTTCGAAGGAGGCCAGGGCCAGGCGATATCCGTGGACGGGATCCGTGGGGCGCGACGCGCGCAGCGCCGCATCCGCGATTTCGCGTGCCCCCTCGTGATCACCGACGAAGAAGCCGCAGGACAGTGCCAGGCGCAGGGCCAGCAGGTCGCCAGGCTCCCGCGCGACGATGTCGGCATACGCCTGCATCGCCCCGAGCGGGTCGCCCTGCAGCCAGGCCGTGGCTGCCCGCAGCTGCCGGCGCTGCGCCGGCAGGAGCCGGCGGTCTGCGATGGTCGCGATGGCTTCCGCGAGGCCCGGGAGTCGGGCCGGCAGCTTGGAGAGCACGGCCGCGGCAATGCGGATGCACTGTGCCTGGACGTAGTCCTCGTCTTCCGCACGGACCTCGCGCAGTGAGTCCAGCGGATCGCCCACGGCGCAGAGCAGTTGTTCGATCGCACGCTGCGTGCGGGTGCCGTCCATGCCCCGCTATTCCGGGACGGTGTCGCCGGACCCACCGAGGTCCGCCGGGAAATCGCGGAACTTCGGCAAACCGTCCGTGAGGCGGAGCACGGACTCCGCGTAGTTGACGTGCACGCCGGGCTTGAACGGCAGCGTCGGCAGCATGGCCGCGAAAATGTCCACCAGTCCCCACAGCGGGTGCTCGGTCATCAGGTGACCTCCACACCTGCGACACCACTTGCGAAGGCTGCGCGGCGTCCGGTGGTAGCTCGCAACGAGCTCCGCACCCTGCGTCAGGGTGACCTCCGCGGGCTTCCAGAGGGTGAATGCGTTGACGGGGCTCGCTGACCAGCTGCGGCAGGACTGGCAGTGGCAATAGCCCATGCCGAGGGGCTCGCCTCGTACGGCGATGTGCACGGATCCGCAGAAGCAGTTGCCGGAGTGCGTGGCAGTCGAAGTATTGATGTGGGTCTCCTGACAGCCCCGGAATGGAGCCGGATTCGAGCGCCCATGATGCCGGGGTGCGGGGCCGGGGGAATTGATCGCGAAGCCCGCGGCTTGTGCAGCGACGCCGGAAACGAACGGTCAGGGCGGCGGCGCTTGCCGGGTCGGCGGTGGCGTATCGCGGCCTCGTTCCCGGCGCCAGGTGGCTGGCGGTGTGCCGACCAGGCGCTTGAAGGCGCGCACGAAGGCCGCTTCGGAATCGTATCCGACCTCGAGTGCGATGGACGCGATGGTCGACTGCGTGTCGCGCAGCAGCCGCGAGGCAAGCTGCATGCGCCACTGCGCGAGGTACTGGATCGGGGGCTGCCCGATCAGATCGACGAATCGCTGTCGCAACGCCGACCTCGAGAGGCCGACCCGGTCCCCGAGCACCTCGATCGTCCAGGCGAAGGCGGGCCGTTCATGCAGCAGGGCCAGCGCGCGGCCGACATGCCGGTCCTTGAGCCCGGCGAGCCAGCCGTGCGATTCGTCCGCCATCGTGTCGAGGTGCTTGCGCAGGGCATCGACGAACATCATCTCGCCGAGGCGTTCGAGGACCGCTTCACTGCCGGGTCGTCGCAGGGCGGATTCCGCGGCCGCGAGCTGCGCAAACTCCGCGCTCCACTTGCCCGCGCGACCGGCGGGAAGGTGCAGCAGCCGGGGCAAGGTCGCGAGCAAGGGGTTGAACGGCCTTGCATCGAGGGCGATGAACCCGCAGACGAGCGTCGTCTGCGGTGCCCCGCCTTTCGTCACCTCTTGCTGCGTGTTCGCGCAGTGCATGCGAAACGGCCTTCGATCGCGCACCATGCCGAGGAAGAGTCCGTGGTCCGGCACACCGCGCAGCGCCGGGTCGCTGGTGACGGCATGGGCATCGCCTTGCGGCAGCAGGACGACATCACCCTTGCGCAGGCGGCACGGGGGCTCACCGGTCACGACGGCCCAGCATTCGCCGGCTGTCACGACGTGGTACTCGATGACGTGCCCGGCACCTGGCATCACGACAGCCGCGATGTCCTTCGAAGCGGGCGCCTCGGCCGTCCACGATCCCTCCCCGGACACCAGGAAGAAGACGGCGCTGCGCATGCGGACGCTGCGCAGTACGTCGGACAGGATGTCGCGACTCATGCCGCACTCTAGCGTATTGGCTGCACGCCGGTGGCCAGGGGCGCCGGGCCTGGCCCATTGCTAAGATGCGAGCCCCTATGGCAGACGTTTTCCTCTCGTATGCCCGCCCCGAGAAGGGCACGGCGCAGCTGTTCGCCGCTGCCTTCCAGGCGAGCGGCCTGAGTGTCTGGTGGGACAACTCGCTGCACTCGGGCGAGACCTTCGACGAGACCATCGAGCGGGCGCTGCGCGAGGCGAAGGCGGTCGTCGTGCTCTGGTCGCCGGCGTCCGTCGCTTCCCGTTGGGTCCGTGCCGAGGCAACGCTCGCGGATCGCAATCGCACTCTCGTGCCGGTGATGGTCGCGCCGTGCCAGCGCCCGCTCATCTTCGAGCTGACGCATACCGCCGACCTGACGCGCTGGGGCGGCGACCGGGAGGACCAGGCGTGGCAGGGGCTGCTCGCCGATGTGCACCGGCTGATCGCGGGGCAGGCTGCGCCGCCTGGCGCTGCCACGAGCGCCAGTTTGACGGGCCCGGCGACGGCGCGGCTCGCCGCGGCGCCGCGGCCCGCGGTCGCCATCCTGCCATTCGTGAACATGAGCGGCGATCCGGAACAGGAGTACTTCAGCGACGGCGTCACGGAGGACATCATCACCGACCTCGCACGTGTATCCGGCTTGGGCGTTGCCTCGCGCAGCGCCGTCTTCTCGTACAAAGGCAGGGCGGTCGCGCCGGCGCAGCTCGCCCAGGCACTCGGGGTCACGCACGTCGTCGAAGGCAGCGTGCGCAAGGCCGGGAACCGCGTGCGCATCACGGCCCAGGTGCTCGATGCGGCGACCGACACTCCAGTCTGGGCCGAGCGCTTCGATCGCACGCTCGACGATATCTTCGCGATCCAGGACGACATCTCGAAAGCAGTCGTGGCGGCACTCCGGGTACGGCTGCTGCCTGCCGAGTCGGCGGCGCTCGAACAGCGCGCGACGACAAGCTCGGAGGCCTACGAACTGTTCCTCGTTGCGCGCAGCTTCCAGCGCCGGGCGAGCGAGCGGCTCAAGCCGGTGATCGTCCGCATCTGCCGGCGTGTCGTGGAGCTCGATCCCGGTTTTGCCAGGGGATGGGCGCTGCTGTCGATCGCGGAATCGGAACTCGTCCAGCGCGGTGTCGAGGGCTACTCGATCGAGAGCGCCAGGGAATCGGCGGAACGGGCCATTGCCGCCGATGCCGCGGTCGCGGATGGGCACGCGGCGCTCGCCGAGACCTGCATGCGCGGCGCGATGGACCATGAGGCGGCGGAACGCCTGCTGGCAGACGCGTTTCGCCTCGACCCGGATTGCTTCGACGCGCTGCTGGTCGCCGGTTCCATCGCGATCGTGCGCCGCGATCACGCGCGCGCGATCGAGTTCCTTGAGCGCGCCATCGCCATTGAACCGGAGGCCTACTGGCCGTTGGGCATGGTCGCGCAGGCCTACGAGGCGCTGGGCGATCCGGTGGCCGTGGCGGCGAGTCATCGCCGCGTCCTGGCGCGCTGCGAGAAGATCCTCGCCGACGAGCCCGACCACAGCGGGGCGCTCGGCTTCTTCGTCACTTCGCTCGCTTCGCTCGGCCAGGCGGCGCGCGCGCACGAATGGACGCAGCGCGCGCTGTTGTTCGACCCGGACAACCGGCGCCTCCAGTACAACCTGGCCTGCGCCATGGCGACGCTGCAGGACGGGGACAGGACTGCAGGCCTCCTGGAGCCCCTGATCGAGAAGGTCAGCCTCGGCTACCTGCGCTGGATGCAGCACGACAACAGCCTGGACCCTGTACGCCAGCACCCGGGTTTCGCGGCGGTGATGGAGCGGGCCGCCCGGCGGCTCGCCAGCGAGTCGCCCTAGTCCCGCCACCGGCCGCCGGCCGCCCGTCCGTGCAGGGGTTGCCTAGAGGAAGCGCCAGGCCGCGGTGAGCCACACCGCATCGGCATCGTCGAACTCGTCGGGCTGGAGGCGCTCGTATTCGAGCCGCAGGTTGACGTGGCTCCCGAGCATCACGCCGACACCCGCGCCGTAGGTGATCGAATCCTGGCTGCTGCTCACCTTGATGCGATCGGTCCCGGAGAGCAGCTCGAATTCGGTCGTGTTGATGAAGTAACCGAAGCGCGCGAGCAGTTCGAAGCGGCCGATCGGCCAGCTTGCGACGAGCCAGGGCGTCACCCCGCGCAGGCCGACGTCCAGTCGCTCGCCCGCCGAGTCGGCGAAGAAATCACCGTAGTCCGAATAGCTGGCCTCGAATGCGAAGTACGGCGAGAAACGGTAGCCGGCGAAGGCGCGCCATGCCTGGTCGTCGGCATCGATCGTGAAGAAATTGACGCCGGTATCGAGTTCGACCGTGGCCTGCGACCGGCCCGCGCCGATCCCGGCATAGGGTCCGAATTTCTCGTAGGCGTAGCCCGTGCCGGACAGCCCGGCCAGCGTGACGGCAAGGACGATCGTGCGCAGCATGCAAGCCCCCGTGCGGCCATCCGGCAGCGGCTGCGCAGTATACGCCTCAGGCCGCACGGACCTCATAGCAGCTGTGGATGCGCGGATTGCGGGCGAAGTCCTCGGGAATCGTCGCGCGCGTGATGTCGGTGACGGCGTAGCGGCTGCCGAGCGCCGGGTCGAGCCGGAACTTCTGCGCATTGGTGGAGAACACCAGCAGTCCGCCCGCCGCGAGCAGGCGCATGCAGGCATCGACCAGCACGGCGTGGTCGCGCTGCACGTCGTGCACGCCCTGCATGCGCTTCGAGTTCGAAAAAGTCGGCGGGTCGAGGAAGATGAGGTCGAAGCGCGCCTGGCTGTGCGCGGCTTCGACCAGCCAGGCATGGCAGTCCGCCTGCACGAAGCGATGACGCGGACCCGCGAACGCATTCGCGGCGAGGTTCTCCCGCGCCCAGTCGAGATAGGTGTGGGAAAGATCGACGCTCGTCGTCTCGCGCGCACCGCCCGCCGCCGCATACACGGTGGCACTGCCGGTGTAGGCGAACAGGTTGAGGAAGCGCGCACCCGTGGCTGCCTGCCGCAAGCGCGCGCGGGTGATGCGGTGGTCGAGGAAGAGGCCGGTATCGAGGTAGTCGGTGAAATTGACGCGAAAGCGCAGCCCCGCCTCCCCGACCACCTGGAACCCGCCGCGCGTACCCTCCTTCTCATACTGCTCGCCGCGTGCGGTGCGGCGGCGCATGCGTACGTGCACGTGGTCCTCGGACAGGCCGAGCACGCCGGGCAGCACCGAAAAGGCCTCCGCACGACGGCGCCGCACGGCCTCGAGCTCGATTTCCCGCGGCGCCGAGTATTCCTGCACGTACGCCCAGCGCTCGGCCGAGCCGGCTGCGGTGTAGAGGTCGATCGCGAAGGCGTACTCCGGCATGTCGGCGTCATAGACGCGATAGCAGCCGATGCCCGCCTTCGCCGCCCAGTCGCCGAGGCGCTTCGCGTTCTTGGCGAGGCGGTTGCCGAACATGCGCGCGCCCGCCGTGTCGCGCAGCGCCGGATCGAAGCGCGGGCGCGCACGCCGGAAGTCCCGCTCGCTGCCGGGCTGCACCTCGAAGCGCAGCAGGCGGCATTCGAGCGCGCCGTTCCACACCGTGTGGGTGCGGTGCGCGCGCAGGCCGATGTCGAGCCCGAGGTCCGGTGCACCGGTGATGATCGCGGCGCGCCAGCCCTGGAAGCGTTCGCGCAATACGGCGCCGAGCTCGCGATGCAGGGCGCGGACCGTTTCGCGATCCTCGAGGCGCACTCCAAAGGGCGGGTTCGTGCACAGCAGGCCTCGCGGACCGCAAGGCTGCGCCTGCGCGAGCGGCGCCTGCTCGAACCGCACCCAGGCATCGACGCCAGCGCGCCGTGCATTGTCCCGCGCGATGCCCAGGACGCGCGCATCGGCATCGCTGCCACGCAGGACGGGCGCGGCAGAGTGCGGCGTGCGCACGCGCTCAACGGCGCTCGCGTGCAGCCGTGCCCACAGCGCGGCATCGTGGCCCTTCCAGCCGGAGAACCCGAAGTAGTCCCGCCGCAGCCCCGGCGCGATGTCGGCGGCGATGAGCGCCGCTTCGATCACCAGGGTGCCGGAACCGCACAGGGGATCGAGCAGTGCCGCACCCTCGGCCGCGAGCGCCGGCCAGCCGGCGCGCACCAGCATGCCGGCCGCCACGTTCTCCCGCAGCGGCGCCTCGCCGGCCTGTGCCCGGTAGCCGCGCCGGTGCAGGCCCTCCCCCGACAGATCGATCGACACCGTCACCACGGCCCCGCTGGCATGCGCGTGGACACGCACCGAAGGACGCTCGAGCGCCACGTCGGGCCGCCGGCCGAACTGCCCGCGCAGGGCATCGCAGATCGCATCCTTCATGCGCTGCGCGCCGAAGCGCGTGTGGACGATGGCGGGATGGCGGCCGCTGAAATCGCAGGCGAGCGTACCGTCCGGATCGACGTGCTCGCCCCACGGCAGCCCGCGCAGCGTCGCGTAGAAGTCGTCGGCCGACTCGGCCCGCAACTGCGCGATCTCGAGGAACACCCGGCTCGCGAGCCGCGATTCGAGGCAGGCACGATAGGCAAGCTCGAGTGGGCCCGTGAAGTCCACGCCCAGGGAGCGCTCGCGGACCCCCTGCGCGCCGAGCGCCGCCAGTTCGGCGGCCAGCAGGTCGGCGAAACCGCGCGGTGCGCTGGCGAGGAATCGCATCAGGCCCCCTGCGGCCACGGCAGCCTGCGCGGCACAGCCTCGGGCGCGATCACGACAGGTCGAGCCAGGTCGTCTTGAGCTCCGTGTACTTGTCGAGGGCGTGCAGCGACTTGTCGCGGCCGATGCCCGACTGCTTGAAGCCGCCGAATGGCACCGTGATGTCGTCCGC
>CAZRLI010000060.1:0-8948 GCA_964600535.1 uncultured Steroidobacteraceae bacterium
ATGCGGCGGGAAAGTATGGCTGCAGCTCCGCCGGTGCCAGGTGGTTCTCGAGCAGCGCCTTGCCGCTCACCGCTGCGCTGACGCCCAGTTGCGCCAGCGCGGCGAGGTCACGGCCGTCGCGTACGCCGCCCGACGCCTGCCAGGCAATGCCCGGATGGCGACGGCAGGCCTCGGCATAGAGCGCGAGGTTGGGTCCGGCGAGCGCGCCGTCGCGGGCGACATCCGTGCACAGCACGTGCCGCAGCCCGACCGTCGCATAGTCCGCCACGGCGTCCCAGAGCGATACCCGGGTACCCTGCAGCCAGCCGCGCGTCTGCACCAGCGGTGTCGCCGTGTCCGCGCCACGCACATCGAGGGCGAGGCAGATGCGATCCGGTCCGTAGCGGCGGAACCAGCGTCGCACTTCGTCGGCGCGCTCGATCGCGGCACTGCCGACGACGACGCGCGCGATGCCACCTTGCAGCAGGTCTTCGACGATGGGTTCCGAGCGGATGCCGCCGCCGACCTGCAACCGCATCGTGCCGCGCGCCGCGAGCGCCAGCAGGTTCGCGCGGTGGGCCAGCACGCCATTGCGCGCGCCGTCGAGGTCGACGATGTGCAACCAGCTCGCGCCATAGGACGAGTAGCGGACGAGCAGTTCCTCGGCACTGGCCTGATAGCGGGTCTCCTGGCCGAAGTCCCCCTGGTGCAGGCGCACGCAATACCCGCCGCGCAGGTCGATGGAAGGGATCAGGAGCATGGGTCCTGCCGCAGGAAGTTGTGGAGTATCCGGGCGCCGGCGGCGCCGGAGCGCTCCGGGTGGAACTGGGTGCCCCAGAAGTTCGCGCGCTGCACGACCGCGGTCAGGTCCTCGCCATACTCGGTGACTGCGACCGAATCCGGCGTCACCGGCGCCGCATAGCCGTGCACGAAGTAGAGGTGTTCGCCGTCGGCGAGGCCCTCGAGCAGGGCGGCGACGCGGCGCATGCGGACGCGGTTCCACCCCATGTGCGGACTTGGCCGGCCGGGCGCCGGCGCGAGGCGGCGCACCTGCGATGGCACGATGCCGAGGCCGGGCGTGTCGCCTTCCTCCGACCGTTCATACAGCAGCTGCATGCCGAGGCAGATGCCGAGGACGGGCTGGCGCAGTCCCGGCAGCACGCGATCGAGGCCCCGCGCGCGCAGCCGCGCCATGGCGTCCTGCGCCGAACCGACGCCCGGCAGGATCACGCGCGCCGCGCGGCGGATCACCTCGCCGTCCGAGCTGACGACACTGCCCGCGCCGAGGCGCGTGAGGGCGAACTGCAGCGATGCGAGGTTCGCGCCGCCGCTGTCGACGATGGTGACGTCGCCGGACGGTTCCCTCACAGCACGCCCTTGGTGCTCGGCAGGTCGGTGCCTTCGCGCCGGATGGCCTGGCGCAGCGCGCGACCGACCGCCTTGAAACACGCTTCGATCATGTGATGGGTGTTCTCGCCCTTGACGGCCACGTGGATCGCCGCGCCGAGCGGGTCGGCGAGCGAGCGGAAGAAGTGCGGCACGAGTTCGCTCGGCAGCCCACCGACCTGGTCGCGGCCGAAGTGGCCGTCGAAGACGGCGTAGGTCCGGCCGGACAGGTCGAGCGCGACCTGCGCACGCGCCTCGTCCATCGGCAGCAGGAATCCGTAGCGGCCGATACCGCGCCGGTCGCCCAGTGCCACGGCGAGCGCTTCGCCGAGCGCGAGCGCACAGTCTTCCACCGTGTGGTGCTCGTCGACATGCAGGTCGCCGTCGCAGGCGAGGTCGAGTGCGAAGCCGCCGTGCTTCGCCAGCTGCTCGAGCATGTGGTCGAAGAAGCCGATCCCGGTTGCCGCCCGCACCGGCTCGCTGGCGTCGAGGTCGATGCTGACCCGGATGCTGGTTTCGCGCGTGCGGCGCGCGACGCTGGCGCGACGCGCCGTGAGTTGCTGCAGGACCGCGGGCCAGGTCTCGGTCGCCTCGCCCCGCAGTCGCACGCGCAGGCCGCGCACCCCGAGCCTGCCCGCGAACTCCATGTCCGAGTCGCGATCGCCCACCATTGCGCAGCGCGACAGGTCGATCGCCTGCTCGCGGATCCAGTCATCGACGAGTCCCGTGAGCGGCTTGCGGCACGCGCAGGCGTCACGCTTGAAATGCGGGCAGATGAAGATCGCCTCGAAGCCGATGCCCTGGCTCTCGAATGCATCGAGCACGAAGCGCTGCGCGCGCTCGAAGGATTCGCGCGGAAATCCCGCCGTCCCGAGCCCGTCCTGGTTGGTCACCATCGCAAAGCGGTAGCCGCGATCGCGCAGTGCGCCCAGCGCGGCGAAGACACCCGGCATGAACTTCACCTTGTCGAGGGCGTCGACCTGCTCGTCGGCAGGTTCCTCGATCAGCGTGCCGTCGCGGTCGACGAACAGCAGCGGTGCGCGATTCAGCATGCCAGGCTCCCGATGAGACGGTCGTTGGCCTGCGGCGTCCCGACGGTGATGCGCAGCGCGCGCTCGAGGCCGGGGCGGTCGCGGAAGTCGCGCACCAGGAGCTGCGAGTGCCGCAGCCGCGCCAGTGCCTGTGCCGCGTTCACGAACTCGACCAGCAGGAAATTGGCCGCGCTCGGCCACACGCGCGCGACGCACGGCAGCCGCGCGAGCGCGGCGGCGAGGCGTCTGCGCTCGCGGACGATCGCGGCCACCCGTTCGCCGGCCACGCGGCGCTGCGGCTTCGCCAGCGCATGCAGGGCGGCTTCGATGCAGGGCTGCGCGATTGCATAGGGCGGCACGACCTTGCGCAGCAGGCCGACGATGCGTGCGTCGGCGATGAGCGCGCCGATGCGCGCGCCGGCAAGCCCATGGGCCTTGGAGAGAGTACGCAGCACGACGACGTGGGGTTGCCGGGCGATGCGCTGCGCAGCGCTGGCGGCCGCCGCGAATTCGAGGTAGGCCTCGTCGATCACGACCAGCGCACGGTCCGCGGCGGCGCGCAGCACCTGTTCGACCTGCGCGGTCTCGAGCAGCTGGCCGGTGGGGTTGTTCGGGGAACAGAGGAATATGAGCTTCACGTCGCCGCCGGCGCATCGCGCCCCGATGCCGGCCACGTCGAGCGCGAAGCCCGCGTCCTTCAGCAGCGGGACCGCGGCGACTGCGGCGCCCTGGATGCGGGCGGCGACCGAGTACATGCCGAAGGTGGGCGGGCACACGATGACGGCGTCGCGTCCCGCCGCGCAGAACGCGCGCACCAGCAGGTCGATGGCTTCGTCGCTGCCGCGACAGGGCAACAGTTGCGCGGGTGTGGTTCCATACAGGTCGGCGAGCGCTGCCGCGAGCGTGTCGGGGTGGGGTTCGGGGTAGCGATTGAGACCCGCGGTGGAGCGATCGGTGGTGGCGCGCCAGGGCAGTTCGTTGGCGTGCAGGCGCTCGCAGCCCGGTTCCCAGGCCGCGTGTTCGTAGGCGGCGAGCGCGCGGATCTCCGGGCGCGCCAGTGCCAGCGGGTCGTTCAAGACGCGCACCTGCGCTCGAGCACCGCGAGCCGCGCACTGACCGCGGTGGCATGGGCATCGAGACCTTCGAGCTGCGCCAGCGTCACGGCAGTCGGGCCGAGGGCGGCGAGCCCGTCCGCGGTGAGCTCCTGGACGGTCATTCCCCTGAGGAAATCCATCAGCGACAGGCCGCCGTAGGCGCGTGCGTGGCCATAGGTCGGCAACACATGGTTTGCGCCCGAGCAATAGTCGCCCATCGGCTCCGGTGACCAGGGCCCGATGAAGACGGAACCGGCGTTCTGGATCCGCTCGAGGAGGCGGCGCGGCTCGCTGACCTGCAGCAGCAGGTGCTCGGGCGCGTAGCCATTCGACACGCCGACCGCCGTGTCGAGGTCGTCGACGACGATCACGCGCAGCGCCGCGATCGAGCGCGCGAGGATGTGCTGGCGCGAGAGGCGGGGCAGCTGCCGGCCTGCCTCCTCGACGACCGCCGCGGCGAGCCGCTGCGAAGGGGTCAGCAGCACGGCCTGCGACAGCGGGTCGTGTTCGGCCTGCGCGAGCAGGTCGGCGGCGACGAAATCGGCCCGCGCGCTGTCATCGGCGATGACCAGCACTTCGGAGGGTCCCGCGGGAAGGTCGAGCGCGGCGCCCGCCGGGTCGGCCGCGACGATCTGCTTGGCCGCCGTGACCCAGGCATTGCCCGGCCCGAAGATCTTGTCGACCTTCGGCACCGACTCCGTGCCGAAGGCGAGCGCGGCGATGGCTTGCGCCCCGCCGATCCGGAACACCGTGTCGATGCCGCACAGCCGCGCGGCCACCAGCACGGCCGCGTTTGCACGCCCTTCGCCGTCCGGCGCCGTGCACAGCACGCGTTGCGGGCAGCCCGCGAGCCGCGCCGGCGTCGCCAGCATGATGACGGCCGAGGGCAGCGGGGCCGAGCCGGCGGGTACGTACAGGCCGACGGCGGGAATCGGCCGCAGCACGCGCTCGCAGCGCACGCCAGGCATCGTCTCGACCGACAGTGGCGCGGGGCGCTGCGCCGCATGGAACGCCTCGACGTTGGCGATGGCGCGTTCGATGGCTGCGATCTCATGCGGCGCGAGTGCGTCGCGCGCGGCCGAGAATTCCTGCGGCGTGACCTGCAGCGTGGCGAGCCGCTCCCCGGGCACCGCGTCGAAGCGCGTCGTGAAGCGCCGCACGGCCGCGTCGCCTTCCCGGCGTACCGCGGCGACGATCGCGCGTGCCTCGCTGGCCACGTCGTGGCCGGCGTCGAGCCGCGGCCGCGCGAGCAGGCGTTCCCGCGCGGGTGCATCGAGCGCTCCCCAGCGGTGAATCGGGATGGCACTCATGCGAGCATCTTTTCCACCGGCAGCACGAGGAGCGCGCTGGCGCCGGCGCGCTTCAGGCTCTCGAGCGTTTCCCAGAACACGTTTTCGCGGCACACCGCGTGGATCGCCACCTTGTCCGGGTGGCCTTCGAGCGGAATGATGGTGGGTGACTCGCTGCCGGGCAGCAGCCGGCGGATTTCCGCCAGCGCGGCGCGCGGTGCGTGCAGCATGATGTACTTGCTTTCGCGCACCTGCTCGACGCCCTCGATGCGCAGCAGCAGCCGCTCGACCCAGTCCGACTTGCCCGGCGGCAGGCCGACCGGCGTGCGGATCAGCACGGCGTGGCTTTCGAGCACCGTTTCGACTTCCACGAGATGGTTGGCCGCGAGCGTCGAGCCGGTCGAGACCAGGTCGCAGATCGCGTCGGCCCGCCCGAGGCGGGGCGCGATCTCGACGGCGCCCGAGAGCGTGACGATTTCCGCACTGACGCCGCTGCGTGCGAGGAACTGCGCCAGCAGGTTCGGATAGGTGGTCGCGATGCGCTTGCCCGCGAGCGCAGCGGCTCCGCACCACGCGGTGCCCTCCGGTACCGCGATCGACAGCCGGCAGCGCCCGAAGTCGAGCAGGCGCAGGCTTTCGAACGATGCCTGGATGCCGCGGGCGGCGAGCGCGAGGCGCTTCTCCTCGATCACGTTCAGCCCCACGAGGCCGAGGTCGCAGACGTCCTCCTGCACGAGGTCCGGGATGTCGTCGTCGCGCACGAACAGCACGTCGAGCGGCAGGTTTTCGCCGAAACCCATCAACTGGTCCTTGCCGCGCGAGAGCTTCAGGCCGCAACGCGCCAGCAGGTCGAGCGAAGGATCGGTCAATCGGCCCGACTTCTGCACGGCGAGCTTGAGGCGCGTGTCCCTATCCATTGAAGCGCTGCACGGCGGTGGCGTACCCGCCGTTGCCCTCCGAGAGATAGCGCGCGACCCGCCCGATGGTGGTGATGCTGACGCCGGTGGCGCGGTGGATCTCGCGGTAGGGCATGCCGCGGTTGAGGCATTCGACCACGGCCCATCGATCGGCCATGGCTTCGATCTCGGCCGGCGTGCACAGGTCGCGGAAGAAGGCGCGCAGCTCGTCGACGGAGCGCAGGGTGGCGATGGCGGCGAACAGGTTGCGTTCGTGCTGCGCTTCCTGCCGTGCCGAGACGTTGAGGTGCTGCTTCATGTCGCCCTACCAATGTATTAATGCATTAGCACGATAGCACAGCCGGCCGCGCGCGGCCAGAGGCCGGTGGGGCCGGGCGGCGCATCCTTGACCGGCAGGCCGGGCACACCCTAGACTGCGCGCCACTCATCGAGACCGGCTGAGGGAAAGGCCCTTGGAAGCCGGGGCAACCAGCGAACCCAACCCGTTCGCCCGGTGCCAACTCCTGCGGCCGCACACGCGCCGTGAGATGAGCGGTCGGCAGAGCCGGGTGGCCGCAAGGCCCGCGGATGGATGCCAGACGCCCCGCCCCGAGGCGGGTGCTCGCCGCAGGAGTGCCGATGACAGAGCGAGGCACTCGAGATGGCGCAACAGAACTGTTCCGGTCCTGAAGTCTCTGCCGCGGCGCTGGCGCGCGCGCGCGTGGTGGTTCGCGAGGGCGTCCTCGAGATCCCCGGGGAGCTTGCGCTCCACCATGGTGGTCGCCTGGGCGGTGCGCACGTGGCGTGGCGGCTCGCCGGTCCCGCCAATGCGCCGGTGGTCGCGGCACTGGGCGGGATTTCGGCGCACCGTCGCGTGCACGGGGAGCAGGCAGGCGAGGGCTGGTGGGGCGAGGTCGTGGGCGCGGGCCGGGCACTCGATGCGTCGGTGGTACGCGTGCTGTCGTTCGACTACCTGGGTGGCAGCGGCGAGACGACCGGACCGGGCCCGGGCGAACGCTTCCCGAGCGTGTCGACGTTCGACCAGGCGGAAATCCTGCTGCGGCTCGTGAACCACCTCGGCGTGAAGGCGCTGCACGCCATCGTCGGCGCGTCCTACGGCGGCATGGTGGCGCTCGCCTTCGCCGAGCGCTGGCCGGAGCGCGTGGCGCAGATCGTCGTGATCAGCGCAGCGGACCGCACCCACCCGATGGCCACCGCCTGGCGCAGCGTGCAACGGCGCGTGCTGCGTTTCGCCGCCGAATGCGGGCGCGCCAGCGAAGGTCTCGAGATCGCGCGGGCGCTGGCCATGGCGACCTACCGCAGCCCCGAGGAGTTTGCGGCGCGCTTCGGCGGCGCACCGCGCATGGGCGGCCAGGGCGCGGTCTTCCCGGTGGAGGAGTACCTGTTCGCGCGCGGCGCGGACTATGCCGCCCGCCATCATGCCGAGGCATTTCTGTGCCTGTCCGAGTCGATCGACCTGCACCGGGTCGAGGCCGGCCGCATCTTCGTGCCGACCACGGCGGTTGCCGTGCGCGAGGACCAGCTGGTACCGGTCGCGGACATGCGCCGCCTCGTCGCGCGGCTTGCGAACGGGAGATTGCACGAGATCTCATCCGTGTATGGGCACGATGCATTCCTGAAGGAAGGCGCGCAGCTCAAACCGGTATTCGCCACCATGACGGGGAGCATCGAGTGACCGGACCCTTCGACGACACCACCCGCACCGTACGCGCGGGCCTCGAGACCGATCCGGCGACCGGCGCGGTCGTCCCGCCGATCCACCTGACCTCGACGTTCGCCTTCAGCGGCCTGGGCGAAAAGCGCAAGTACGATTACACGCGCTCGGGCAATCCGACGCGCGACCTGCTTGCCGATGCCCTCGCCGTCCTCGAGGGCGGTGCGGGCGCGATCGTCACGGCAACCGGCATGGCGGCGATCACGGTCGTCGGGCACCTGCTGCCCGCGGGCAGCCGCATCGTTGCCGCGCACGACTGTTACGGGGGAACCTATCGGCTGTTCTCGGCCTGGCAGCGGCGCGGCGAGTTGCGCGTCGACTTCGTCGACTTCGGCGACGCCGCAGCGGTGGCAGCCGCACTCTCGACGCCCTGCGCGCTGCTGTGGATCGAGACGCCGAGCAATCCGCTGCTGCGCATCTCGGACATCGAGGCGCTCGCCGCCGCTGGGCACCAGGCGGGCGCGCTGGTGGTCGTCGACAACACCTTCCTGTCGCCCGCGTGGCAGCGGCCGCTCGCGCTCGGCGCGGACCTCGTGGTGCACTCGACCACCAAGTACCTGAACGGGCACAGCGACGTGGTGGGGGGCGCGGTCGTCGCCGGGACGGCGGAACGCGCACAGGAACTGGCCTGGTGGGCCAATTGCCTGGGACTCTCCGGTTCGCCCTTCGACAGCTTCCTCACCTTGCGCGGCCTGCGCACGCTGCATGCGCGGCTCGCGGTCCACGAGCGCAATGCACGCGGCCTCGCGGAGTGGCTCAGCCGGGAGCAGGGCGTCGCCAGGGTCTACTATCCCGGGCTCGCCACCCACCCTGGCCATGCGATCGCCAGGCGCCAGCAGGGCGGCTACGGCGCAATCATTTCGATCGAGCTCGCCGGGGGCGAGCCGGCCGTGCGGCGCTTCGTCGACGGCCTGGAGCTGTTCTCGCTCGCCGAGTCGCTCGGCGGGGTCGAGAGCCTGGTGGCGCATCCGGCGAGCATGACGCATGCCGCGATGGATCCGGCCGCGCGCGCCGCGGCGGGCCTCGTCGACGGCCTGCTGCGGCTCTCGGTGGGCATCGAGGCCTTCGAGGACCTGCGTCGCGACCTCGAGGGCGCATTGCGGCGGGCGGCCGGCTGAGGGACCGTCCCGCCCCGGGTGCTCAGTCCCTCGCCGCGAGTTCCGCGACGACCCTGGCGCCCATTGCGTCCGTGGTGACCGTGGGCGCCCCGGCGACGGCGATGTCGGCCGTCCGCGCACCCGCCGCGAGCACCCGGCCCACCGCCTGTTCGATGCCGCGCGCTTCCTGCTCGAGCCCGAGCGAGTGGCGCAGCAGCAGCGCCGCCGAGAGGATCGTGCCGAGCGGATTGGCGATGCCGCGCCCGGCGATATCGGGCGCCGAGCCGTGGATCGGCTCGTAGAGCCCGCGCCGGCCAGCGCCGAGTGACGCCGAGGGCAGCACGCCGAGCGAACCGGCGAGCATCGAGGCCTCGTCGGTCAGGATATCGCCGAACATGTTCTCGGTGAGCAGCACGTCGAAGTCGCGCGGGCGCCGGATCA
>CAZRLI010000061.1:0-8946 GCA_964600535.1 uncultured Steroidobacteraceae bacterium
TTCGACCTGCCCGCGGTGTTTCGCGCCCGCCAGATCGGCGGCTTCCGCATCGGCTGGGTGCTGCCGCAGTACGACAGCCACACGCGCCTCAAGTGCGAGGCGCTGCAGCCCGAGTTCCTGTTCTGCGACCGGGAGAAGGTCGGGATCGGCGCAGCCTTGTGGCGCGGCACCTGGCGGTGGGTGATCTATGAAGTGACCGCGATCGAGGACGCCCTCTCGCTCGCTGCGCGCGGCGCCGACTTCGTCGAGACGATGGCCGTGCGCGAGCTGGGCGTCGCGATGCGCGCGCGCACCAGCACGGGCAGCACGACGTAGCCACATGCCCCCCGCGTTCGACCTCGCGATCGTCGGCGGCGGCATCCACGGGGTCGGCGTCGCCCAGCGCGCCGCCGCGGCCGGCCATCGCGTGCTGCTGCTCGAGAAATCCTCGATCGCGGCAGGCACCTCGAGCCGCTCGAGCAAGCTCATCCACGGGGGCCTGCGCTACCTCGAGACGGGGCAGCTGCGGCTCGTGCGCGAGAGCCTGCGCGAGCGTAGCGCCCTGCTGCGCCTCGCTCCCGGGCTGGTGCAGCTGCGCCGCTTCCACGTCCCGATCTATGGCGCAACACGCCGGCGCCCCTGGGTGATCGCCGCAGGCCTTGCGCTCTACGCCGGGCTGGCGGGCTTCGCGCGGGGTGCCGGCTTTGGCCTCGTCCCGCGCAGCGGCTGGGACTCGCTCGACGGGCTCGCGACGCGCGGCCTCGACCGCGTCTTCTGGTACCAGGACGGACAGACCGACGACGCGGCGCTGGCGCGCGCCGCCTGGTCTAGCGCGCAGCGGCTCGGCGCGGAGGGTGTCCTGCCTGCGACCTTCGTGGCTGCGCAACTTCACGATGCGGGAGTGATCGTGCGCTACGCCGCGCAGGGCAGCGTCCACGAGTGCGAGGCCCGGGTGCTGGTGAATGCCGCCGGCCCGTGGGCCCCGCAGGTCGCGCGCGCGGTGACTCCCGCGGTCGCGGTGCCGCCTGTCGAGCTCGTGCAGGGCACCCACCTGCTGTGTGCCGTGCCACCGCCGGTGCGGGGCATCTACTACGTCGAGAGCCCGCGGGACGGCCGCGCGATCTTCGTGATGCCCTATCACGGGGAACTCATGATCGGCACGACGGAACTGCGCTATCGCGGTCACCCCGACCAGGTCTCGCCCACGGCGGGCGAATCACACTACCTGCTCGGCGTGCTGCGACGTTATTTCCCCGCGACGGCCAGTGCCGCGGCCGGGCGACGCGCATTCGCCGGGCTGCGCGTACTGCCGGGCGGGGCGGGCCACGCGTTCCACCGCTCCCGCGAAACGCAGCTCGCGGTCGATCGCGAACCGGCGCCGCGGGTCATCTCGATCTACGGCGGCAAGCTCACGACATTCCGCGCCACCGCCGCGCAGGTCCTGCGGCGCATCGCAGCCTCCCTGCCCGCGCGCCGCGCGCGGGCCGACGTCGATACGCTGCCGCTGACGCCCGGCTGACCCGCGGCATGAAGCGCACGACGCAGACATGGCTCGCGCTCGACCAGGGCGGACAGGCGAGCCGCGCGATCCTCTTCGACGACCAGGGCCAGGAGCTGGCGCAGGCGCGCGTGGCGGTCGGGACGACGCGCAGCGGGGACGCCCGCGTGGAGCACGACCCCGGTGAAATCGTCGCTTCGCTGCGTACCGCGGCCGCCCGCGCGCTGGCGGCGCGCGGCGCGGCGCCCTGGCCCACTGCAACGGGGCTGGCGACGCAGCGCTCGAGCATCGTGTGCTGGCGGCGGGGATCGGGCGAGCCCCTCTCGCCGGTACTTTCCTGGCAGGACCGACGCGCCTCGGCGGCGCTCGCGCCACTGCGGGAGCGGGAAGCAGCGGTGCGGCGCCTGTCCGGGCTGCCGCTGTCGGCGCACTACGGCGCCACGAAGATCCGCTGGTGCGTCGAACACCTGCCCGCCGTGCGCAGCGCCAGCGAACACGGCGACCTGGTCATCGGCCCGCTCGCCACTTTCCTTGCCAGCCGCCTCATCGGCCGCACCGCAGGCGTGGACCCCGCGAATGCCTCGCGCACCCAGCTGTGGGACGCCGCGCGCAACGACTGGTCGCCCGAGTTGCTCGCGCTCTTCGGGGTCGAACGCGAATGGCTGCCTGAGCCGGGCTTCACGACCCTCGATGCGGCCATCACCGAGGGGCTGGGGCCGGGCGCCCGACTGGCCGTGGTGACGGGCGACCAGTCAGCGGTGCCCTTTGCATGGGGGCCGCCGCGCGAAGACGTGCTGTACCTGAACCTCGGCACCGGCGCGTTCCTGCAGCGTACGACCGGAACGCGGCGCCCCGACCCGGGCGCCCTGCTCGGCAGCGTGCTCTACGGGGACGCGCGCGGGACGCTCTACTCGCACGAAGGCACGGTCAACGGTGCCGCCAGTGCGATCGAATGGCTCGTGGCGAAGGACGGGCTCGATCCCGGGGCAGCGTGGCGGGGGTGGGAGACCGCGCAGCATGCGGCCGGCGACGGCCACGACCTCCTTTTCCTGAACGGCGTGGCGGGCCTCGGCTCACCGTTCTGGCGCAGCGACTTCACACCGCGCTTCCTGGGGTCGGGCGACAGCAGCGCGCGTTTCGCGGCCCTCGTCTCGAGCATTGCGTTCCTCGTGCGCGAGAATTTCGACGCGCTCGGGCAATCCGGCGCACTCGCGGGCGCGATCGTGACCGGCGGCCTCGCGCGCTCCGATCGCCTGGTGCAGCTGATCGCGGACCTTTGCGGCATCCCGTGCCTGCGACCGGCCCAGTCCGAGGCGACGGCCCGCGGCGTGTTCGGCCTGCTCACGGCAGGCCGCACTTGCGCGGCGCACGCCGCCGAGGGCCGCCGCTTCACCCCGCAGCGCACGAGCGGCGCCGAAGCAGCCTTCCGCCGCTGGCGCGCCGCGCTGCACGCGGCACTGCGCGGTTAAAAAACCTTCATTCTCGTGAACCGCGGCCGCATTTCCCGATCAAAACCCGCATGAACAAGATCACCACAGCCCTGTCCGTCGCCGCGCTCACCGCGATGGCGACGGCCGGCGCCAACGAACCCCCGAAGACGCCCGCGGCCAAGCCGCCGCCGGATCGCGCGCAGATCAATTTCGTGAATTACGGCGGCATTCGCGACTGGCGCGCGGACCGGGACGATGCCCTGCTGGTGCGCGCCCAGAACGGCAAGTACTACCGCGCCACTTTCTTCGGCCCCTGCATCGGCCTGAACTTCGCCACGCGGGTCGGCTTCGTGAGCGACGTCATGGGATCGCTCGACAAGTTCGGGTCGATCCTCGTCGACGGCCACGAATGCTACTTCCGTACGTTCACGGAGATCGAGAAGCCGCAGAAGTGGTAGTGGGCGCCTGCGCGCCCGGCGCCGCGAGGATCGCGGCGACGCGCCGGTCGGCCCAGCTCGGCGCGGTGAGGCGCTCGAAGAAGCCGCAATGGCCGCCGTGCGGCGTCAGTACGATGCGCAGCGCCGCCGGCGCCGCGAGGCGCGGCAGGTCGGTGGGCGGGATGATCGGATCGTCGAGCGCGGCAATGATGGTCGAGGGGACTGCGAGCCGCGCCAGCCGCGCGCCCGTGATGGCATAGCCGTCCAGGTAGTCGTCGAGCGTCGGGAAGCTGGTGTGGGCGCTCACGAGCTCGGCGGTCATGTGGCGCAGGCCGCCACGGCGCATCAGCGTCGTGAAGTCGTAGTCCTCGGGCCACGCCGCCTGTTTCTTGACGAGCGAGCGGCTCCACTTGAGGACGAAGTAGCGGCTGTAGATCGCCGCGCCGCGCTCGAGGGCATCGAGCGTGCGCTTCGGATCGAGGACCGGCGAAATCGCAATGGCGCGCGCCACCGCGACGCCTGCATCGCGCGACGCCGCGGCCCGCAACATGAAATTGCCGCCCAGCGAGAAGCCGACGAGATCGAGCGGCCGGCCCGCCGCCTCGCGCTGGATCGCGCGCAGGGCCCCGAGGACTTCCGGCAGCCGGCAGGAATGGAACAGCTCGCGGTTGAGGTGATGCGTCTCGCCATGATCGCGCAGGTTGAGCCGCACCACCTCGTGCCCGAGGTCGAACAGCGTCTGCGCGAGCGACAGCACGTAGAGCGATTGCGCGCTGCCTTCCCAGCCGTGCAGGATCACCGTGAGGGGCACGCCGGCCGCCACGGTGGCGGGCCGCGCGTGGAAGGCCTGCAGCACCGTGCCCTCCCCGCAATCGATCAGGCGCTCGACGCTCGCGGCGAGAACCGGGCGCGCGCGGCGCTCGACGGCGGGCCTGCGCCACGGCAGGCTCGGCAGGATCGATTGGGCATGGCCGCCCCGCAGCCACAAGGGTGGCGCGAGCGAGTCATCGACGATGGCGTGCGGGTGGTAGCGAGCGCCGGCGGCAATACCGCGCGTGGCCGTGGCGTCAGGGGGCAGCGCGTGCACGCAGCTCCACGCGGTTGTTCGCATTGCCTGCCCGGTTCCAGTCGGCGGCCGTGAGGTCGCCCGCGACGGCGGGATAGGGAATCGCCGTATCGTCGGCATTGCCCGTCACGACGCGCACGTCGATCGCGCCGCCGCTTTCGCGGCGGCTCTCGGCGACGAGGTTCGCGAAGGCGAGCGATTCGCGCTGCGCCGGCCGCGTACCGTCGAACGCGGGGTTACCGATCAGGTCGCAGCGGCCGACCGGCGTGTCGTCCGGCGCAAGGGAATAACCCTCGGTCGCATTGCCAATGAGGCAGAACCGGCCGGGGAAGGTGGTCACGTCGACTTCGCCGCGGAAGCCGCCCGCCGCCAGCCTCGCGAGCGCGTCCCGCAGGACGACGAGGCGGTCGTTGGCGAGCGGGATTTCCCCGTAGGGCACCAGGGCGCGCGCCAGCAGGCCGGCGTCGGCGAGCGCGCGCGAACCGAGCACTCCCGAGGCGATTTCCTCGGCGCGCGCCGCCTCCGCCGCCTCGAGCGCCGCGACCTTGCCGTCGAGCGCCGCGACCTGCGCGTGGGCAGCGGCCAGCCGTGCCGCGAGCGCGCGGCCGGCGCCGATCTCCCGCCACCAGAGGAACCCGAGCGCCGCCGCGGCGAGCAGCACCACCGCCGCCGCTGCCCAGCCCCACGGCCGTGGCGCCGGCACGAAGCGGCTCGCCGCTGACTGCGCCGGATCAGGCAGCGCTTCCTGTACCGCGCCGCGCAGGTCCTGGATCAGTCGCGTCGACTGCTCGTCGAAATGCGCGGTGATCGCGCGGCGCGCGGCGCCGACATGCTCGCGCACGATGGAGTCGACGATCGCGCGCAGCTCCGCCGCGCTGGCCGACGGACCTGCCATCGTCGGCTCGTCGGCCGGAACCGCGGCCGGCAACGGCACGGACGCCTGGGCCACCGGCGGCGCGGCCGCCCTGTCGGCCGGCAGCACCGCCTCGAACGCGCGCTGCTCTTCGCTGCGGCGGTCCGGGATGAGCTTCAGCTGGTAGAGCACTTTCGAGACGTCTGCCGGCTGGATCTGCTTCGGCAACACGCCGATCGCACCGAGTGCCCGCGCCTGTCCGACATACAGCTCACCTTCCTGCGAGGTGTACATCATGATCGGGATGGTGGCGGTGCGCGGATTGTTCTTGATGATCTGCACCGCCTGGAAGCCGTCCATGCCCGGCATCAGGTGGTCCATGAAGATCACGTCGGGCCGCTGCCCGCCCAGGTACTCGATCGCCTGCTCGGCGGATTCCGCGGTATCCACCTCGATCTCGTACTTCGTGAGGATGCGGGAAAGGAACGCGCGCGCCGACTTCGAGTCGTCGACGATCAACGCACGTTTCGTCACCATGCAGGCTCCCGCGCAGGGCGCGTTGGGGGTCAACCGGTAGGACCGGGAGTTTAGCGCAGAACGCGCGCAGCAAGGATGTCGGGCGCGGCCTCGGGCGCGAGCGCCCGATACAGCGCCGCGAGCTGCCGCGCCATCGCGACCGACGACCAGCGCCCCGCATGGTCGCGCGAGATCGCCGCACGCCGCGCCCGCTCGCCAGGGTCGGCCAGCAGGCGCGCGAGCGCCGCGGCGAAGACCGCCGTGTCCTCGGGCAGAACCACGGCGCCGCTGTCCCCGGTGAGGATCGAACGCGTGCCCAGTTCAGCGGTCGATGCGACCACCGTGCCCTGTGCCATCGCCTCGAGCAGCACGAGGCCCTGGGTCTCGGTGCGCGAGGCGAAGACGAATACATCGCCGGCCGCATAGCAGTCGGCGAGTTCGCCGTCGCGCCCGAGATAGCCGACGAAGCGCACGCTTGGCGCGACCCCGAGCTGTTGTGCCAGCTTCGCAAGGGAATCGCGCGCCGGGCCCTCCCCCGCCACCAGCAGCAGCGCATCGGGGCGCTCGCGCAGCAGCTGCGCGTGCACGTGGAGCAGGAAGTCAATGTTCTTTTCGTGCGCCACGCGCCCGACGAACAGCAGCAGCGGGCGATCGGCGTCGATGCCGTGGCGTTCGCGGAAGCGCGCGCCGACTCCCGGCCGCAGCCGTTCGGCGGGCAGGCCGGTCGGCAGCACGTGGATCGGCGTGTCGACGCCATACTCGAGCAGCCTGTCGCGCATCAGGCCGGACGGCGCGATCAGCGCGGCGACGTCCCTGCACTGCGCCCTGGTGAGCGCACGTGCCAGCCCGCGTCCCCATGACCGCCCCAGCATCGGCACATAGTGGTGCAGGTACTCCTCGAACAGGGTGTGGCAGGTGGCAATCGCCGGCACGCCGAGGCGGCGCGCCGCGCGCACGCCCGCGTAGTGCGCGACGAACGGCGTCTGGATGTGCACGAGATCGATGCCGCCCGATGCCAGCGACGCGAGCGTCGCGTCGAGCGCCGCCCATCGCATGCGCCGGTCCTCCGGATCGCGCGGCACGGCGGCCGACGGGACGCGCACGATCCCGTCGTCGTCATCAGGGGGACGGGCGTCGCCGTAGGCCGGCACGACGAGCGTGGTCCCGACACCGGCGGCGGCGAGGTCGGTACGGAATGTGCGGATCGACGTCGACACCCCGTTGACCCGCGGGAAGTAGACGTCGGACACGTAGAGGACGCGCATACCCGGGCTAGGCGGCCCAGGTGCCGAGGGCGCCGAAGGCAGCACCGAACGCCGCCCCGACGAGCACGTCGGTGGGATAGTGCAGGCCGAGCACGACACGCGAGGCCGCGATCAGCGCGGCGAGCGGCAGCAGCACGATGCCGAGATCCGGCGCGAAGTGCACGGCCTGCCAACTGAAGGACACCGCGTGCAGCGTGTGCCCGGAAGGAAAGCTGTAGCGATCGAGCGGCGCGGTCGCGAGCGAAATGCCGCGGTGGCGGATGAAGGGCCGCTCGCGCACGAAGGTGCGTTTCAGCCACTTGTAGCTGAGAAGGCCCGCAAGACCCGTTGCCGCCATGGCACCCGCCGCAGGCAGCGCCGCGCGGCCGAAGGCAATCGGCAATGCCAGCACCAGCGCATACCAGAGGGCGCCGTCGCCGATCCGGCTGGCGCACACGAACAGGGCCCGTACGGCCCGCAGGTCGGCCCCACGATTGAGGCGGCGGCACAGCCCGTACTCCGCGACGTCGAACCGCGCGATCAGCTGCGGGATGTGCCCCATGCCGTGGCTCATGCGCACACATTGGGCCCTGCGTGCGTCACGGGCATGGCAGGCGCGTGACGAAATCGTGACACCGCCAGCGCGCTACACTGCCGGTCGTGACCGTGCGCACCTTCCAATGCCTGTTTGCGCTGCTGGCGACGCTGCTGGCGGCGCGTGCACCGGCGATCGACACCCTGGGCTTCGAGGCCCGCGAGATCGTCGCCGGCGACCTGCACCTCACGGGCGTCACCGCGCGCCTCGCGCTCACCTCCGCCACGACCACGGAGGCGACGCTCGAGATCGCGAGCCTGCGGCCCGGCGGGCGCCTGCCGCCGATCGAGCGGCTGCGCCTGCATTGCCGCGCGCCGCTGATCGCCGATCCGCGCTTCGGCTGCGAGGCAGCCCGGCTGACGGCAGCGCGCACGCCGCTCGGGCCGGTGGCGCTCACGGTCTCGGCGGAGTATCGGGCCGACACGTCGGTCGGCACCGGCAGGGTGTCGCTCGGGAAGATCGCCGGTGGCCGCATCGAGGCGAGCGGCCGGGCCACCCCGCAGGGTTGGCAGGTCGATGGCGAATCGACCGACCTGCGAGTCGCGCAGTTGCGCCAGCTGTTTGCCCCCTGGGCGCGCCTGCCGCCGTCCTGGACACTCGATGGCCGCGCGAGCCTGCGGGCTTCGGTGCGCGGCGGAGCGGCGCCGATGCGGGCGAATGTCTCGCTCGCGCTCGCGGATGTCGACTTCTCGAACGAGGAGAGCACCCTGATCGCCGAGCAGGCTGCGGTCTCGCTCACCCTCGCGCTCCAGGCGCGCGCCGATGGCTACGGCCTCGATGCCACCCTCGTGGGCGAACGCGGCCAGGCGCTCGGCGGCCAGGTGCTGCTCGATTTCAACCAGCACCCGCTCACGCTGCGTGCGCAGGGCAGCTGGCGCGGCGACACGGTCGACCTGGCGAGGATCGAGGCGACCGCCCCGCAACTGCTCGCCCTGCACGGCAGCGCGCAGCTGGCGCTCGGCCCATCTCCCGGGCTCACGCGCGGTCGCATCGTGGTCGAGGCGCTCGACTTTCCCGCCGCCTACACCAGCCTCATGCAGATCAGGCTGGCGGCCACGGACTTCGGCGACCTCGTGACCGCGGGCCGCGCGAGCGGCAGCATCGAGCTCGCGGCCAATGCGGTCGAGCGCGTCGACCTCAAGCTCGGGCAATTCTCGACCTACAACCAGCGCCAGTTCTTCATGAAGGATGTCGCGGGCGAACTGCACTGGGCGGCGGCGCCCACTGCCGACGTCTCCCCTTCGTGGCTGTCGTGGAGTTCGGGCGGCGCCTACGGGCTCTCGGGCGGAGCGTCGCGCGTCGCATTCGTGGCCCGGGCGGCGGGTTTC
>CAZRLI010000062.1:0-8921 GCA_964600535.1 uncultured Steroidobacteraceae bacterium
GCTGCCGTCGATCGAGACGGCGCTACAGGCGGAGAGCGAGTTGCTGCCACCCACTGCGGCCGCGACCGAAGTCGCGGCGCAGTGAGGGGAGCAAGGTCAGGCGGGAATCAGGACCGGGCGCGGCGACGCATCGCCATGAAGGCGAGCGCGACGAGACCCAGGCCCATCAGTGCGACGGTACCCGGTTCCGGAACCGCCGTCGGCACGAAGTTGATCCGGCCCGTGTAGCCGGTAATACCGACGGCCGTGCCGGACACGAACAGCGAGTACGCACCAGCCGTCAGCCCCGAGAAGCTGAAATGGCCCGGCGTGAAGTCGAAGCTCAGGTAGGTATTCGAGGCGAGCGCGAGCAGCTGGACGTTCGTCGCACCGAACCACCAGTCGCCCTCGACGATCGCGCCGTAGGCCGACGCCGCATTCGTCAGGGTGAACGCGAACTCGTCCACGAAAGTGGTCGGCTCGGTGATCCAGCCGTTGCCGAAATTCACGCTGTCCGGCGCGGTGATCGTGCCGAGATTGATGTAGTCGGCATGGGCGGCGCCCGAGGCTGCGAGGGCGAGTGCTGCAATAGCGAGTCGGAATTTCCTGGTCATTGATCGGGTTCCCCTGGTGGACTTGCCCGTAAAGGAGCAACATCCGAGCCAGCCTGCTCACTCTTCTTTAGAAACAAAGGGTTACACCACCGTCAGCCCGCCCGGCAGGTCAGCGTGTAAAGAATTCCGACGGCGATGGCAGGTCGGGTACGACCCGCAGCAGCGAGCGGGTGTTCGCCCGCAAGAAGCCGTCGGCGACCGCTCGATCGAGAAAGGCCACGAGATTGTCGTAGTAACCCGATGTATTGATGAGCGCGCAAGGCTTGGCGTGCAGGCCCAGCTGTGCCCAGGTCCACATCTCGAAGAGCTCATCCAGCGTGCCAATGCCACCGGGCAATGCAATGAATGCATCCGACAGCTCCGCCATCCTCGCCTTGCGTTCCTGCATCGATTCAGTCACGACCTGTTCGGCAAGACCCCGATGCGCGAGCTCGCGCTCCACGAGGATGCGGGGGATGACGCCAACCACCCGCCCGCCGGCGGCCAGCGCGGCGTCGGCGACCACGCCCATCAGCCCGACGCTGCCGCCGCCATAGACCAGCGTCAGCCCATCGCCGGCGATCGCCCGGCCGAGCGCCGCGGCGGCCTGCGCGTACTCGCGGGGACCGCCCGGCTGTGAACCGCAGTAGACACACACGCTGCGCACACTCATGCGCCGCGCCTCGCCTCGAAGAAGCGCGACAACCGCACCCCACATTCGGGTTCGAGCACACCACCGAACACGTCGACGCGATGATTCATGGCGGGCAGCCTGAATGCGTCGAGCGTGCTGCCGGCTGCGCCAGCCTTGGGGTCCCACGCGCCGAACACCACGCGTCGCACGCGCGCATGCACGATCGCCGCCGCGCACATCAGGCAAGGCTCGAGCGTCACATAGAGCGTGGTGCCGGGAAGGCGGTAGCTGCGCGCCACCCGCCCCGCCGCACGCAAGGCTTCGATCTCGGCGTGCGCGGTCGGGTCATGCGCCCCGATCGGCCGGTTGCAGCCTTCCCCGAGGATTATCCCGTCACGCACCAGCAATGCCCCGACCGGCACTTCGCCGCGTGCCTCCGCCTCGCCCGCGAGTTCGAGCGCGCGGCGCATGTACCCGACATCGTCGCCCGGCGCCATCAGATGCCCCCTGCCCTGAACCAGGCTGCCAGCGGCGCGAGCTGGCGGGAATAGTGCGCAGCGCGCCCCGATGATTCCCGATGGATCGGTCGACGGACCTGCCAGACGCTCGCGGTCTTCACCGCCCCGGTCGCGCGCTCCGGCGCCAGGCAGGCCTCGACCCAACCGAGCCCGCAGAAGTCGAGCAGTCGCTCCGCACCGCTGCGCGGGTCGCGCACGAAGGCGTCGTAATCGAAATCGAGGATGTCTTCGCCGTAGAGCGACTTCCAGTGCGCCATCAGGCGCCGGTACTGCGCGAAGTGATGCCCGGTATCCATCAGGTCGAGCGCGTAGGCCATGCGCTGGTCGAGGTGCAGGAAGTATATCGACAGGCAATTGTCGAGCGGATCGCGGGTCGTGTGGACGATCCTTGCCTGCGGAAACAGCGCCTTGATGAGGCCGATGTACAGGAAGTTGTCCGGTCGCTTGTCGGTGACGACCTGTGCGCCCGGGAATCGCCTGGCAATCGTCGCGAGGTACGCCGAGGCCATCCGCTCGAGCCCTTGCGGCGCGACACCCGTCATCGACTGCGGGAAGGGCGCCAGCTCGTTGCGGACCAGCGCCGGCAGCAGATCGAGCTCACCGCCCGCCGCCACGGCCGGGTGGCGCGCCAGCACCTGTTCGACCAGCGTCGAACCCGAGCGGAACATGCCGCAGATGAAGACCGGGCGCGGCGCGCCCTGCGGCGACGATGCCGCCGGCGGGCGCGGTGCGATCCCGCGCGGCCCGAAGGCAGCCATCAGGGCATCGACGCGGGCCTCCTCATGCGCGCGGACATACGGGGGCGCCTGTGGTGTGGCGCTTGCGCGGCTGGCGCGATTGGCGGCCGCACAGGCTTCAAAGGCCCCGTCGTAGTCGCCGCAGGCGTCGAGGAGCTTGCCGAGCGCGAACCCGAGGCTTGCCGCCTCCGCCGCGGGCAGGCTCGGGCGGGCGATGGCCGCGCGCAGGCGCGCGATCAGCGGATCGTCCGCGCCGGTGGCGCCCTTGAGCGAGGCGTATCGCGCGAACGCCTCGCCATGCAGCGGGTCGACGGCGAGCAATCGTTCGTAGGTGGCGAGCGCTGCGTCGCGCCGGCCGAGGTCTTCCTGCAGGTTGGCGAGGTTCAGCAGCGCGGGCAGGTAACGCGGATTCAGCGCCAGCGCCGCGGCGAGCTCGCGCTCGGCCGCGGCGTCCTGCCGCAAGTGGTCGGCAAGGATGACGCCACGGTTGAGGTGCGCTTCCTCCGGATGGGAGACGCCGCGCTCGATGGCGTGCCGGTAAGCGTCCAGCGCCGCGTCGAAGCGCCCCGCCTTGCGGCGCAGGACTGCGAGGTTGAACCAGCTTTCGGGCAACGCGGGCCATTCGGCGAGCAGCCTCTCGTAGGCCGCGATGGCATCCACGACACGGCCTGCATTCTCGAGCTGCACGGCCTCGCGCAGCCGCGCGTCGAACGCTTGCGACATCCGCGGGATTGTAGCGGATGCGGCCACTGCGGATTGCCCCGACGGCGCAGCGCCGTCATTCTTCGCCGATGCCCCCCACCCGAGTCGAACGCTGGCGTTCCCCGCTCGTGATCGTGACCCTCGGCGGGCTGCTATTCGCCCTGCTAACGGGATCGGTGCTGCTCTTCTTCGGCATGCCGCGCGCACGACGTGAATACTGGATCCTCGTCCACTGGCTCGGCGCGATGATCGTGCTCGTGCCCTACGCGCTCTACCAGCTGCGCCATTGGCAGCGGGTGCGCGCGCATGCGCGGCGCACCCACTACCGCGTCGGCCTGCACGCCTTCTTCGTGATCTGCGGTGCCGTGCTGACGGGGCTGCCGCTCGTGGCGCCGCTCGAGGGTGGCACCCGGGCCTACGCCATCGTCGACCTCGTGCACATCTTCTTCGGGTTCGTGTTCGTGCTGCTGGTCTGCGCGCACCTGGCGCTGGTTGCCGTCTACACGGTCATGCAATCCGGGCCTGAGGACGAAGTGCGCCGCGCGCATTCGGCAGTGCGCTATCTCACGGTCGGTGCCAGCCTGGTCGCCCTCGTCGGCCTGGCCGCGGCCATCGCAGGCAGCTGATCGCCCCTACAGGTAGTTGATCGCGTAAAGGGCCCAGCCGGACCCGACGCTCAGGACCCAGAGGCCGAGGTAGGACCAGGCAATCGCCGGATGGTCGTGGAAGAAGTGCCGCCCACGCCGGTCGGCAACGAATGCCAGGTACGAGTAGACCACCAGCAGCAGGAACACGAGCAGCGACAGGATGCCGTGCGCGGCCATGAACGGCGCGAGCGGGTGCGGTGCACCCGCGGCGTGCGCGCCCGCCGATGCTTCACGCATGCGGAAGATCATGTACATCATGTTGACTGAAAACTCGAACACGATGAGCGCGGCGGCGAACAACCACGCAAACCCCCTTTGCCGGTAGCTTCGCAGTACGATGTAGAAGACGCCGGCCGTGACGAAGAACTCGGCGATGGCGGAGAATGTGCTGAAGGCGGGTGCGTCCATGGAGACCTCGGGTCCGGACGCACAGTTTACTACGGCAGTGGAGCGGCGCATGGCAACGAATCGTCGGGAATTCATCGCGGCAGGCAGTGCCACTCTCCTGACATCGGGGATTCCCGCAAGGGCACGGGCAAGTGACGCGGCAGCGAAGCTGCTCGCGCAGTTCGGCGAGGACCTGCTCGCCGACTATCCGGAGAACGCCACCGCGCTCGGGGTCGACAAGGGTGCCCGCGCCGCATTGAAGGCGAGGCTCACGGACCGCAGCGCGGCGGGGCAGGCGCACATTGCCCAACGCGCCAGGGCCCGCCTCGAGGCGCTCGGGGGCCTCGACGCCACCGCCCTCGGCGAGAAGCTGCGCACGGATGTCGACGTGCTGCGCACCGCGTACGGATTTGCCTCCGAGGGCTTCCGTTTTCCGTATGGCGATGTGGCACTGCTGAACCTCAACTGGTCGTGGCGCAATGCGCCCTATGTCGTGGCGCAGAACACCGGTGCGTTCCTCGAGATCCCGAGCCTGCTCACGGAACAGCACACGATCGAGGACCGCGAAGATGCCGACGCCTATCTCGCGCGCCTCGAGGCCTACGCGGGCCAGATCGAGGGCGAGACGGAACGGCTCGCGGCGGGCGCCGCCCAGGGCGTCATCGCCCCGGACTTCCTCCTCGACAAGACGATATCGCAGCTTGGCCTCGCGCAATCGGGTGATGTGGCCGCATGGCCGATCGTGGCCTCGCTCGCCACGCGTGCGAAGGCCCTCGGTGGGGACTACGCCGGGAAGGGCGCGGCGATCGCGAAGGATCGCATCGCGCCCGCGCTCGCGCGGCAGTTGCGCGAGCTCGAGGCGCAGCGCCGCAAGGCAACGGGTGATGCGGGCGTGTGGAAGCTGCCGCACGGCGAGGAGTACTACGCCTGGTGCCTGGTCGCGGGCACGACCACGCGCCTGACGCCGCAGGAAATCCACCAGCGCGGCATGGAAGAGCTGCGGGATCTCCAGTCGCGGATGGACGTGATCCTGCGCAGCCGTGGCATGACGCAGGGGTCGGTCGGCGAGCGCATGACCGCACTCGGCAAGGATCCAAGGTTCCAGTACGCGAACACCGACGCCGACCGCGCGCGCCTGATGGCGCTGCTGCAGGCGAGCGTCGACAGGATTCGCCCCGCCCTGCCGCGCGCGTTCGCGACCCTGGTGCGGGGCAATCTCGAGATCAAGCGCATGCCGCCCGAAGTCGAGCCCGGCGCGCCCGGTGCCTACGGCGGCGCCGGCACGATCGACGGCAAGGTCCCGGGCAAGTTCTGGATCAACCTGCACGACATGAACGTGTGGCGCAGCTACGGCATGCCGACGCTGGTCTACCACGAATCGATCCCCGGCCACGTGTGGCAGGGTGAGTACACGTTCGACATGCCGCTCTATCGTTCGCTGCTGGCATTCAATGCCTACTCCGAGGGTTGGGCGCTCTATGCGGAGCAGCTGGCGGACGAGCTCGGCATGTACGAGGACGACCCGCTGGCACGCCTCGGATACCTGCAATCGATCGCCTTCCGCGCCTGTCGCCTGGTGGTCGATACCGGCCTGCATGCGCGGCGCTGGACACGCCAGCAGGCCATCGAGTGGTTTGCGGGCACCAACGGCTCGAGCGTCGCCGAGGTCACGAGCGAGGTCGATCGCTATTGCGCCTGGCCGGGCCAGGCCTGCGGGTACAAGATCGGGCACAGCGAGATCAATCGCCTGCGCAACGAGAGCCGCAAGGCGCTCGGCCCGCGCTTCGATCTCAAGCGCTTCGACGACATCGTGGTGCAGGCTGGCGGGGTGCCGATGCTCACCCTCGCGCGCGTCGTCGAGGCGCGACGTTAGGCGCCACGCCCGGCCCCGACAGCAGTATGATCGACCGGACCCTTGCTGCGCCGGAGGCTGCCGTGAAACGTCCATTGCTCCTTGCGCTGCTGTGCAGCGCCCTGACACTGCCCGCCCTCGCCGCGCTCGAGAGCGGCAAGCAGGCACCTGATTTTTCGGCACCGGCCTCGCTCGCCGGCCATGAGTTCGAGTTTTCGCTCAAGGAGGCGCTCGGCAAGGGCCCCGTGGTCGTGTACTTCTATCCGTCCGCCTACACGCAGGGTTGCAACATCGAGGCGCACGAGTTCTCGGTCAACGCGGAGAAGTTCGCTGCCGCAGGCGCCACCATCATCGGCGTGTCACACGACAGCATCGGGCGCCTCAACGACTTCTCGAAGGACCCCGAATATTGCGCCGGCAAGTTCCCGGTGGCGTCGGATCCCGACGGCCGGATCGCCAGGGCCTACGAGCTGAAGGTCTTCGATGCGAGGCCCGGAATGAAGGACACGCGGGGCGTCGACATCGATCACGCCTTCACGGAGCGGACGACATTCGTCATCGCGCCGGATGGCAGGGTCGTGGCGACGCTGTCATCGGCCGACGACAGGATCTCGCCGCGCGACCACGTCACGAAATCGCTCGAGGCGCTGGCCGCACTGAAGAAGTGACCGGATGGCGTGACGAGGTGTGCCCGGGCGGGCGTGACGCTCAGGCCAGGTTCTGCGCACTCGCCACGGCATGCGCGGCGAGCACGCTGGCCACCACCATCGACACTTTCTTGCCCGTCGGAATGTGCAGGAATTCATTGGGCCCGTGCGCGTTGGAATGTGGGCCGAGCACGCCGGTGATGAGGAACTGGGCCTGCGGAAACTTCTCTCCCAGCATGCCCATGAACGGGATCGAACCGCCCTCCCCCATGTAGGCCGGCGGCGCGCCAAAGGCGTCCTGCGAGGCCCGGTCCACCGCAGCCGCCAGCCAGTCGCGAAGCTCGGGCGCATTCCAGCCGCCCGCGCCCTGCAACATCGTGAAGCTCACCCGTGCGCCATACGGCGGATCGGACTCCAGCAACCGCTTCAGCAGCGCGCCGGCCTCGACGGCATCGGCAGTCGGCGGCAGGCGCAGGCTCAGCTTCAGCGACGTGGACGGGCGCAACACGTTGCCGGCCGTCGCGAGCGGTGGCAGCCCCGCCGCACCGGTCACCGCGAGCTGCGGTCGCCAGGTGCGGTTCAGGATGAGCTCGGCGCGATCGGCACACACCGGCCGCATGCCGGCCACCCACGGGAATTTCGCGAATACTTCGTCGCCCAGGACCTGCGCACAGTGCACGGCCTGCTCGACGCGCCCGGCGGGAATCGCGACCTGGAATCCCGCGGGCAGGATCTCGCCCGTGGCCGGATTCTCCAGCCGCGACAGCAACTCGCGGGCCAGCCGGAAGCTGTCCGGCACCACCCCGGACGCATCGCCCGAATGCACGCCTTCCTGCAGGACCTCGACGGTCAGCTCGCCGGCCACCAGGCCGCGCAATGAAGTCGTGAGCCAGAGCTGGTCATAATTTGCGCATCCGGAATCCAGGCACACCACCAGCGAAGGCCGCCCGATGCGCGCGGCGAGATGTTCGACGTAATAGGGCAGGTCATGGCTGCCGGACTCCTCGCAAGCCTCGATCATCACCACGCAACGGGCCTGCGGCACGCCCTGCTCGCGCAGCGCCAGCAGCGCCGACAGCACGCCGAAGATCGCATAACCGTCATCGGCGCCGCCACGACCATACAGCCGATCGCCCTGCAGCACTGGCGTCCAGGGGCCGAGGCCTTCGCGCCATCCGGTCATCTCCGGCTGCTTGTCGAGATGGCCGTACAGCAATACGCAATCGTCGGCGCGCGCGACGCCGCCATTCTGGGGCACGTCGATGAAGATCAGGGGTGTGCGCCCCGGCAGCCGCACCACGTCGAGCGTGGCGCCCGGCAATGCCGCAAGCCGGGCGCGCGCCCAGGCTTCCATCAGCGTGACCGCGGCATCCATGTAGCCATGTGCCGCCCAGTCCTTGTCGAACATCGGCGACTTGTTCGGGATCCGGATGTATTCGATCAGCTGCGGAACGATCTCGTCGTCCCAGAGCCTGCCGATGAACGACTGCGCCTGGCGGACATCCATCGCGCCTCCCCGCCTCATTTCACCAGTACCACGGGCATCGCGGCGAGCTGCACCACCTTCTGCGCCACCGACCCCAGTACCACGCCGCCGAGGAAGCCGCGGCCGTGGGTCCCCATCACGACCTCGTCGCAGCGCTTGCTGCCGGCATAGTCGGCGATCACCTGGCCGGGATCACCCACGCCGATATGGAAATCGAAGGCGATCGCGGCCTGCGCGAGGCGCTCGCGCGGCCCGGCGAGCACCGCCATGCCTTCCTCGCGATGGTGTGTGTGCTGGCTCTCCTTGCTTATGAAGAGCTTCACGTTCACCCCCGCGATCGGCATCTGCACGTTGAGCAGGTGCACGTGCGCACCGTCGCGCGTGGCCGCGGCACGGGCGATCACATAGTCGACCGCGCGGTCCGAGTAACGTGAGCCGTCAACGGCGATCAGCAGGTTCAGCATGCGTTACTCCGTCACTCGCCGTCGTGGCGCACAAGGTCAACCGGTCCGCCCGCCGCGGCTGCCGCCGGGCGACGCGCGGCCAGCAGCTTGCCGATCACCACCACCAGCAGCGCGCCGGCCACCGGCGCGGCATACACCCATCGCCCGGGCAGCCACGTCCTTGCGTATGCCTCCAGTGCGACGTCGTGGGCAATCATGTCGCCGGCGATCCAGCCGAGCAGGGCCGCGCCGCCGACGATCACGAGCGGGAACCGGTCCATCAGCTTCAGCACGAA
>CAZRLI010000063.1:0-8845 GCA_964600535.1 uncultured Steroidobacteraceae bacterium
CCGTCACGATGGACGACATCGTGTACCACAGTCGCGCGGTGGCGCGCGGCGTGCACCGGCCGTTGCTGATGGCCGACCTGCCGTTCATGAGCTATCCGTCGAAGGAGCGCGCGCTCGAGAACTCGGTGCGGCTGATGCAGGAGGGCGGCGCGGAGATGGTCAAGCTCGAGAGCGGCGCGGGCCAGGTCGAGATCGTCGAGTTCCTCGCGAGCCACGATATCGCCGTCTGCGCCCACCTCGGCCTCAAGCCGCAGTCGGTCCACAAGACCGGCGGGTTTCGCGTGCAGGGACGCGGCGCGGATGCCGCCCGGCGCATGCTCGACAACGCCCGGGCGCTCGAGGCGGCGGGCGCCGACATCGTGCTGCTCGAATGCATCCCGAGCGAACTCGGCGCCGAGATCAGCGCGGCGCTCAGCGTGCCCGTCATCGGCATCGGCGCCGGCCCGGCGACCGACGGCCAGATCCTCGTGCTCTACGACATCCTCGACATCACCAGCGGCAGGAAGCCGCGCTTCGTGCAGAACTTCATGGCGGGCGCGGGCAACAACCTCGAGGCGGTGCGCCGCTACGTGCGGGCCGTCAGGGACGGCGGCTATCCCGGTCCCGAGCACGGCTTCGCCTGAGGCACACATGGACACCGTCACCGCGATCGCGGAAGTTCGCGCGCGCGTGCGCGCGTGGAGGCGCTCGGGCGAGCGCGTCGCATTCGTGCCGACCATGGGCAACCTGCATGCGGGCCACATCAGCCTGATCGAGCTCGCGCGCCGGCACGGCGAGCGCTTCGTCGCGAGCATTTTCGTCAACCCGATGCAGTTCGGGCCGAACGAGGACTTCGCGCACTATCCGCGCACGCCGGTGCGCGACGCCGAGATGCTCGCGGCGGCGGGTTGCGACCTCATGTTCATGCCGGACGTCGCCGGCATGTACGGCGAGGGGGCGACGGCGCCGACCCGGGTCGAAGTGCCGGAGATTTCCACCACCCTGTGCGGCGAATTCCGCCCCGGCCATTTCGAGGGAGTTGCGACGGTGGTCGCAAAACTCTTCAACATCGTGCAGCCGGACGTGGCGGTGTTCGGGGAGAAGGATTACCAGCAGCTCGTCGTGATCCGCCGCATGGCCGCCGACCTGTGCTTCCCGACGGTGATCGTCGGCGCGCCGACCGTGCGCGAGGCGGACGGGCTCGCGATGAGTTCGCGCAACCAGTACCTGACGGCGGCGGAGCGGGCGATTGCGCCCGGGATCCACGCCGCGCTGCAGGCGACCTGCGGCGCCATCGCGGGCGGCGCGCGGGAGTTTGCCCGGCTCGAGCGCGAAGGCGCGGCGCGGCTCGCGGCGGGCGGCTTCCGTGTCGATTACTTCGCGGTACGCCGCCGCCTCGACCTGTCGCCGCCGTCGCCGCAGGACCGCGAGCTCGTGGTGCTGGCGGCCGCGCGCATCGGCAAGGCGCGGCTGATCGACAACCTGCAGGTCGACCGCGCCGCGGGCTAGGGCCGTCAGGCCACCGGCATCGACTGCGGGGGCGGCGCGCCCGCATGGCGCGCCAGGGCCCACGCGACATGTTCCCGGACCAGCGCCGAAGCATCGCCCGCCCGGCCCTGCAGGGCTGCCAGCACGGGCGCGGTCGTGGGCGCGTTGCCGAGGGCCACGGCAATATTGCGCAGCCAGCGCTGGTAGCCGATGCGGTAGATCGCCGAGCCGCGCATGCGCTCGTCGAACTGCCCGGCAGTCCATGCGAAGAGGTCGGTGAGCCGCGTGGCGTCGAGGGCGTGGCGCGTCCGGAAATCCGGATGGTGCGCATCGCGCGCGAACTTGTTCCAGGGGCACACGAGCTGGCAATCGTCGCAGCCGTAGATGCGGTTGCCGATCGCGGGGCGCAGCTGCGCGGGGATCGGGCCGTCGAGCTCGATCGTCAGGTAGGAAATGCAGCGGCGCGCATCGAGCTGGAAGGGCGCGGTGATGGCCCCGGTCGGGCAGGCCGGGATGCAGGCGCTGCAACTGCCGCAGTGGGCCGTGGCGGGGGCGTCCACCGGCAGTTCCAGCGTCGTGAAGATCTCGCCGAGGAAGAACCACGATCCCGCGTGGCGCGAGATGAGGTTGGTGTGCTTGCCGATCCAGCCGAGCCCCGCATTGCGCGCCAGCGCCTTTTCCAGCACCGGCGCGCTGTCGACGAAGACGCGATGGCCGATGGGGCCGGCAACCGCCGCGAGGCGCTCCGCGAGCTTCGCGAGCTGCCTGCGCATCAGCTTGTGGTAGTCGCGGCCGAGCGCGTAGCGCGACACATAGCCGAGGCTGGCGTCGTCGAGCACTTCCGCGGCGGCGCGCGTGGCCGGCGGCCAGTAGTCCATGCGCACCGAAATGACCCGGCGCGTGCCGGCGTGCAGCTCCGCCGGCCGCGAGCGCTTCGTGCCGTGGCGCGCCATGTAACCCATGGTGCCGTGGCGGCCCCCGGCGAGCCAGCGATCGAGATGGCGCTCGTCGCCGGCCAGATCGATGCCCGTGACGCCGACGTCGGCAAAGCCGAGGGCGGCCGCCTCGGCGAGCAGCAGCCGCTTGATCGCGGCGAGGTCGGGTATCGGTGTCTCGGGCATGGGCGTCGACCGTGGACAGTATAATCACGAGATGGCGCTTCCCACGGTGATCTACACGGCCGCGCAGGTCCGCGCACTCGACGATTTCGCGATCCAGCAGCTCGGCATCGCGGGCTATACGCTGATGAAGCGCGCCGGCGAAGCGAGCCTGCGCGTGCTGCGCTCGCGCTGGCCCATGGCGCGCCGCATCGCGGTCGTCTGCGGCGGTGGCAACAACGGCGGCGACGGCTACGTGCTCGCGCGGTTCGCGCGCGCCGCCGGCCTCACGGTCAGCGTGCTCGCCGCGGTGCCGGTCGAGGCGCTGCGCGGCGACGCACAGCGCGCCGCCGAGGAGTACGTCGCGGGCGGCGGGCAGCTGCAGCCGTTTGCGGCGCCGCTCCTGCAGCAGTGCGAGGTCATCGTCGATGCTTTGCTCGGGCTCGGCGCGCACGGCAGCCTGCGCGCCGGGACGCTCGCCGTCATCGAGGCCATCAATGCGGCGAACCGCCCGGTGCTCTCCCTCGACCTGCCCTCGGGGCTGTGTGCCGACACGGGCCGGCCGTTCGGCGCCGTCGTGCGCGCCGATGCCACGATCACCTTCGTCGGCCTCAAGAGCGGCTTGTTCGTGGGCGATGGCCCCGAATACACCGGGACGCTGCAGTTCGATGACCTCGAAGTCGCACCGCCCGCCGCGCCGGCGTTCGCGCCGCACCTGCTGCGGGCGGGCGAATCGGACATTGCGCGTGCGCTGCCGCGGCGGCGGCGCGCCTCGCACAAGGGCAGCTTCGGCCATGTGCTCGTCGTGGGCGGCGGTCCCGGCATGCCGGGCGCCGTGCGGCTGGCAGGCGAGGCCGCGCTGCGGGCGGGCGCCGGCCTCGTGACCGTGGCCGTCGCGCCGGAGAACGTCGCCGCGATCTCGGCGGGTTGCCCGGAGTTGATCGTCATCGGGCTCGACATGACGCAGTTCGGCGAGCTGCTCGCGCGTGCCGATGTGGTGGCGATCGGGCCGGGCCTCGGGCGCAGCGCCTGGGCCTGGGAGGTGCTCGGCGTCACGGTCGCGTCCGGCAAGCCGCTGGTCGTCGATGCCGACGCGCTCAACATCCTCGCCGAGGACCCCACGCTGCGCGCGGCCAACTGGGTGCTTACCCCGCATCCCGGCGAGGCGGCCCGCCTGCTCGCCGCCGACACCGCGAGCGTGCAGGGAGACCGGCTGGGCGCACTCGCAAGGCTGTGCGACCAGTATGGCGGCGCCATCGTGCTGAAGGGCGCGGGGACCCTGGTGGGTCGCCGCGGTGATACGCCACAGGTTTGCGATCGCGGCAATCCCGGGATGGCCAGCGCCGGCATGGGCGACGTGCTGACAGGCGTGATCGCGGGCATTCTGGCGCAGATCGGCGACCCGCTGGTTGCCGCGCGCGTCGGCGTGCTGGTGCATGCGCTCGCCGGCGACACGGCCGCGCGGGGCGGGGAACGCGGGTTGATGGCGCGCGATGTCATCGGGGAGCTGCGCACCTGGGTCAACATCTGATCGCTGCGCGCACGGCCGACGAGATGCTCGCCATCGGTGCGGCACTGGCGCGCGGCCTGCCTGCGCTCGAGGCCGGGCCGTTGTTGCTGTACCTCAGCGGCGACCTGGGTGCCGGCAAGACCACCCTCGCGCGCGGCCTGCTCGCCGGGCTGGGCGTCACGGGCCCGGTGCGCAGTCCCACCTACACGCTCGTCGAGGTGCATGCGTTGCCGCGCGTGGTCGGCGTGCATGTCGACCTCTACCGCCTCACCGATCCCGACGAGCTCGAGGCCCTCGGCCTGCGTGACCTGCACGCCCCCGGGCACCTGTGGATCGTCGAGTGGCCTGAGCGCGCCGCCGGTGCGCTGCCGGCCCCCGATCTCGAGCTTCGACTGGCGATCGAAGGCCCGGTGCACGGCCTGCGGCAGCTGTCCGCCACCGCGGCGGGGGAGGAATGGATACGAAGGAGCCTGGAGATTAAGCGCCTATCTCCTTAATTTATATTGAAATTGCTGCGCAGCGGCTTTACATTAAGCCGCCATGCGTACCGGGGTCGCCGCCACTTTCCTGCTGATCGCCGCCAGCCTCGCGGCCGGCGCCGCCCGCAGTGGGACCGGTGCGGTGGTCAGTGGCGTGCGCGCATCGGCGGGGGCCGGGCCGGCCCGCGTCGTGGTCGACCTGACCGCGCCCGCCGACTACAAGCTCTTTGCGCTCGACAACCCGCGGCGCGTCGTCCTCGACCTTGCCAATACCGAACTCGCCGCGGGCGTGAAGCTGCCGCGCGCGCAGGGCGCCATCATCGCGGTGCGCTCGGGCGTGCAGCCGGGCGGCACGCTGCGGCTCGTGATCGAAACCACGTCGGACGAGGAGCCGCGCGCACAGCGCCTCGCGGCGGTGGGCGAGGCGGGCCACCGGCTGCAGATCGACCTGTCGGGAGCGGCAGCGGCAGCGGCGGGCGCGGCGCGTGCCGTGACCCCGGTGCACGCGCCGAAAAGCGGCGCGCGCGATGTGGTGATCGCGATCGATGCGGGCCACGGCGGCAAGGACCCGGGTGCGATCGGCCACGGTGGCACGCTCGAGAAGCGCGTGGTGCTCGAGATCGCGCGCGAGCTCGCGGAGCGCATCAATGGCGAGCCCGGCATGCGCGCGGTACTGATCCGCGACGGCGACTACTACATCGCGCATCGCGAACGCATCCGGCGCGCGCGCGTCGCGAAGGCCGACATGTTCCTGTCGATCCACGCCGACGCCTTGCGTGACCGCGAGGTATCAGGCGCCTCCGTTTACGTGCTTTCCGAGCGTGGCGCCACCGACGAGGCCGCGCGCTGGCTCGCCGAGCGCGAGAACGCCGCGGACCTTCGCGGCGGCGTATCGCTCAGCGACAAGGATGACGTGCTCGCGACCGTGCTCCTCGACCTGTCGCAGTCCGCCAATATCTCCGCGAGCATGCAGGCGGCCGAACGCATCCTCGATTCGTTCGGTGGCATCGTGCCGGTGCGCAAGCCGCGCGTGCAGCAGGCGGGGTTCCTGGTGCTGAAATCGCCCGATATCCCGTCGATGCTGATCGAAACGGCCTACATCACCAATGCCTCGGACGAGCGGCGGCTGCGCAGCGACGCGCAGCGCGGCAAGCTGGCCGGCGCCATCGTCGAGGGCGTGCAGAGCTACTTCGCGCGCAACCCGCCCGAGGGCACGCGCTTCGCCGAGCTGCGTCGCCTCGCCTCGACCGATTGACCGAAAACCGGGCACCAATTCCGTAGAATCGGGGGATGCCGATTCGCCTGCTCGCCGACGAACTCATCGACCAGATCGCCGCGGGCGAAGTGATCGAGCGGCCGGCCTCCGCGGTCAAGGAGCTCGTCGAGAACGCGCTGGACGCCGGCGCGCGCCGCATCGAGATCGACATCGAGCGGGGCGGGGTGGGTCTGATCCGCGTGCGCGATGACGGCGGCGGCATTGCCGGCGGCGAGCTGTCGCTGGCGATTGCGCGGCATGCGACCAGCAAGATTGCGACGCTCGACGACCTCGAGGCCGTCGGCAGCCTCGGCTTTCGCGGCGAGGCACTGCCTGCCATCGGCTCGGTCGCGAAGCTGCGCGTGGTGTCGCGTGCCACGGGGGCGCCGCAGGCCCATGAGATCAGCGTCGAGGGGGGCCATGCCGGCGCGCTGCGGCCCGCGGCCCATCCGCCGGGCACCACGATCGAGGTGCGCGATCTGTTCTACAACGTGCCGGCGCGGCGCAAGTTCGTGCGCAGCGACGCAACCGAAGTCGGCCACATCCTGCGCTGGGTGGAGCGGCTCGCGCTGTCGCGCCCCGATGTCGCCTTCCGCCTGCACCATGGCGGGCGCATGCTGCTCGATGTGCCGGCGCTTGCGGAGGGTGAGGACGCCTCCCGCCGCGTCGACGCGGTGCTCGGGGAAGAGTTCCTCGCACGCGCGTTGCCGGTGCACCACGCGGCGGGTCCCGTCGCGATCGACGGCTGGATCGGAACCCCCACCGCCGCCCGCGCCCAGCCCGATGCGCAGTACTGGTTCGTCAACGGCCGCCATGTGCGCGACCGGCTGCTGATGAGCGCGGTGCGCCTCGGCTTCCGCGACGTGCTCTACCACGGCCGCCACCCGACCTACCTGCTGCAGTTGACGATCGAACCGCGCCTGGTCGACGTGAACGCGCATCCCGCCAAGCTCGAGGTCCGCTTTCGCGACAGCCGGCAGGTCCACGACTTCGTCTTCCGCGCGGTGGAGCGCACGCTCGCGGCGACGCGGCCCGGCCTTGCGAGCGCTGCGCATGGCGCGACCGCGGCGCCCATGGGCGCGCCGGCAGGCGCCGCCCACCTTGCGACGGGGCCGCGCCCGCTGCCACTGCCGATGAGCGGGCCACCGCCACCGGCGGGCACATCGCCCTGGGCCGTCGCGGAGGCGATGGGCGCACCCGGGGCGCAAGCCCTGCACGGCGCCACCGAGCCCCTCGGCACCGCGATTGCCCAGTTGCACGGCATCTACATCCTCGCGCAGGACGCGCAGGGGCTGATCCTCGTCGACATGCACGCCGCGCACGAACGCGTGCTGTACGAGTCCTACAAGCGCCAGCTCGGCGGCGAGGTGGCAGCGCAGGCCCTGCTCGAGCCGATCCGCATGGCGCTCAAGGCGCACGAGGCGGACGCGGTGATGGCGGCGCGCGATGAATGGGCGGCGCTCGGCTTCGAGATCGAGCGGCTCGCGCCGCAGAGCATCGCGGTACGGCGCGTACCCGCGCTCCTCGGCGCGCGCACGGACCTCGCGCAGCTGCTCGGCGAGCTCGCGCGCGACGCGCTCGATGGCGGCGGCGCGCGGCACCTGGAGGAACCCGGCATGCGGCTGCTCGGCAACCTCGCCTGCCGCAGCGCCATTCGCGCCCACCGGCACCTCACGCTGCCCGAAATGAATGCGCTGCTGCGGCAGATGGAGCAGACGGAGCGCGCCGACCAGTGCAACCACGGTCGTCCCACCTGGACGCGCCTTTCGCTGGCCGAGCTCGACCAGCTCTTCCTGCGTGGCCGCTGACACGCGCGCCGGCGAGCGCGCCGCCGGGCAGGTGGTCGTCATCACCGGGCCGACGGCGGTCGGCAAGAGCGACTGGGCGCTGGCGCTCGCCGAGGTCCTGCCCATCGAGATCGTCAGCTGCGATTCCGCGCAGGTCTTCCGCGGCCTCGACATCGGCACCGCCAAGCCCGATGCGGCGACACGCGCCCGCGTGCCCCACCACCTGCTCGACCTGCGTGATCCGGCGGAGCGTTACTCGGCCGGCGAGTTCGTCGCCGACGCCTCGGCCGCCATCCACGCGATCCACGCGCGCGGCCGGCTGCCCGTCGTGGTGGGCGGGACGATGCTCTACCTGCGCGCGCTGCTGCAGGGCCTCGCGCCATTGCCGCCGGCCAGGGCGGATATCCGCGCGCAGATCGATGCACGCGCCGCGCGCGACGGCTGGCCCGCGCTGCACGCGGAACTCGCACGCCTCGATCCGGAGGCCGCGGCGCGCATACATGCCAACGACCGCCAGCGCATCCAGCGGGCCCTCGAGGTGTTCCATGCGACCGGCAGGCCGATTTCCGCGTGGCAGGCCGCGAACGCGGCGGCGACGCGGCCATTCGAGTTCCGCTGCTGTGCGCTCGTGCCGACGGACCGCCCGGCGCTGCACGCGCGGATCGCGGCGCGGTTTGCGGCGATGATGGCGGCGGGTTTCCTCGACGAAGTGCGCGCGCTCCATGCCCGGCCCGACCTCACCGCCGACCATCCGGCGATCCGGGCGGTCGGTTACCGCCAGCTCTGGCGCCACCTCGCAGGTGAACTTGGCCTGGAGGCGTCGGTGGAGCAGGGGATTGCGGCGACGCGGCAGCTCGCCAAGCGACAGCTGACCTGGCTCAAGTCCTCGTTATTGCTGGAAAACCTGGACCCGCAGGCGCCCGGTGCGTTCGCCGCGTGGAGGGCCCGCACCGCGGCGGGGTGGCACCCTCCTATGCTATGATGCCCGGCACTTATGCCTCGCGTGCTTGAGGCAGCTTGCTGGCCAGACTGCTGTTCGCCAAGGAAGGCGTCGTAACGGCCTTCATTGCGTACACCGGATTCAAAACAAGGAGAACCCCATGGCCAAAGGTCAATCGCTCCAGGACCCCTTCCTGAACGCCCTGCGCAAGGAACGCATTCCCGTTTCGATCTATCTGGTCAACGGGATCAAGCTCCAGGGGCAGATCGATTCCTTTGATCAGTTCGTGGTGCTGCTCAAGAACAGCGTC
>CAZRLI010000064.1:0-8792 GCA_964600535.1 uncultured Steroidobacteraceae bacterium
GGGGGCGGCGGGCGGGGGGGCCGGGGGCGCGGGGGGGGGGGGGGGGGCTGGGGCGGGGGCGGCCTGGGGGGCGGCGGCTTCGGCGGCGGCGGTTTCGGTGGCGGTGGCGGCGGGTTCGGGGGCGGCGGCGCCTCGGGGAGGTGGTGAATGTCGCTGCCACGCGCGTTCCGGCATCTCTTCACGCCCTGGTGGCTCACGCAGCGCCGCTTCGATCGGGCAGCCTGCACGGCCATCGAGCGGGCGGTCGGTGACGTCGAGGGCCGCCATGCCGGCGAAATCCGCGTCGCCATCGAGACGGCGCTCGACCTTACCGATCTCTGGCTCGGCGTCACGGCACCGCGGCGGGCGCTCGCGGTGTTCGGCCTGCTCGGCGTGTGGGATACGGCCGGCAACAACGGCGTGCTGATCTATGTGCTGATGGCCGACCACAAGGTCGAGATCGTCGCCGACCGCGGCATCGCGGCACGCGTGCCGAAGGTGGAGTGGGAAGCGATCTGCCGCCGGATCGAGAACGGCTTTCGCGCCGGGCGCTACGGCGAAGGTGTCGCGGACGGGGTGCGCGCCGTGGGCGAGGTGCTCGCGCGGCACTTCCCGCACGAAGGCGGCGACCGCAACGAACAGCGGAATGCACCCGCCTTCCTGTGAGCGGCCGCCTGCCCGTGGCTTTATGCGACGGGCTTCGAAATGCGATAATGTCTTGATGCTCCGCACAATTCCACGCCTCGCCGCCATTGCCCTGCCGCTTGCCCTGCTCGCGGGATGCTCACTGCTCGGAGACCGGTTCGCGCGCAAGGCGGAGCCGAAGGCGCCCGAACCGCCGCCGCCACCGCAGTACGCGCCACCGCTCGCCACGGGCCGCTTCGCGATCGACCCGGACAAGGAAGACGTCGTGGGCGTCGTGCAGAAGACCGTGGTTGGCCAGGACGACACGTTCTCCGACATCGCGCGCCGCTTCAATGTCGGCTACGAGGAGATGGTGCGCGCGAACCCGGGCGTCGACCCGTGGCTGCCCGGCGTCGGTCGCGAGATCGTGGTGCCGACCCGCTTCATCCTGCCAAACGCGCCGCGCAAGGGCATCGTGATCAACCTCGCGGCGATGCGCCTCTGGTATTTCGAGCCGCGCAAGGCCGGCGAACCGCAAGTGGTGCACACCTATCCGATCGGCATCGGCCGCGTCGGCTGGGCCACCCCCGAGGGCACGACCAAGGTGGCGCGCAAGATGAAGGACCCCACCTGGCGGCCGAGCGCCGCCGTGCGCAAGGAGCACGCGGAAAACGACGACCCGGTGGCGGCCGTGGTGCCACCCGGTCCCGACAACCCGCTCGGCAACCGCGCGCTGTACCTCGCCTGGCCGAGCTACCTGGTGCATGGCACGAACAAGCCCTACGGGGTGGGCATCCGTTCGAGCCATGGCTGCATCCGCCTCTATCCCGAGGACATCCTGCAGCTGTTCGAGCTGGCGCCGATCGGCACGCCGGTGCGTGTCGTCAACCAGCCGTTCCTCTTCGGCTGGCACGAGGGCAAGCTCTACCTGCAGTCCTACGACGTGCTCGAGGACGATCCGCGGGATTTCACCAAGGCGCAGAAGAAGCTCCTGTCGAAGCAGCTCGCCGATCGCATCCAGAAGGAGCTGAAGGCGCGCGGCGAGACGATCGACTGGGCGGCGGTGTCGGCGATCTCGCACGAGCCGCGCGGCATTCCGGCGCCGGTCGCCGGCGGCACCGCCAGCGTCGATGCACAGGTCGCGGCGGCGGCGGTCGTCGAGAACCGGGTGCCCGATGGCGCGACCTGGGATGGCGTCTCGGGATTGCCGATCGACGAGAAGACCTTCCAGGAGATGTTCTCGGACAATGGCTCCGAGCCGGCCGCCACCCCGGTGGGTGCGGCAGGCAGCAAGGCACCCGCCGCCAAGAAGCCGCAGGGTTGAGTCCCATGCGTTGCCACCCATTCGCTGCCGGTGCGGCGCTCGGCGCCATCGCGCTGCTGGCGGCCTGCGCGACCGCGCCGGTACCCGCGCCGCGCCCGACGCCCGCGCCGTCGCCGATCGAGGGCGGCCGCGACTACCACACGCTCGCGAACGTCGACGCCTTCCGCGTCCGCCACCTCGCCCTCGACCTGCGCGTGGATTTCGATGCGCAGCGCCTCGTCGGGCACGCCGACCTCAGCGTCGAGCGCATCGCCGGCGACTCCGCCACGCTCGTGCTCGATACGCGCGGGCTCGATATCCAGCGCGTCGAGTGGATCGCGCCGGGCGCGGTGCAGGCGTTGCCGTTCAGCCTGGGCGCGGAGCGACCGATACTCGGGACGCCGCTGCAGGTTGCGCTGCCCGCGGGCGGCGAGCGGGCCTTCGTGGTGCGCATCGCCTACGCCACGCGCCCCGGGGCTTCCGGGTTGCAGTGGGTCGCGCCGGCCGGAACCGCCGGCAGGCAGCAGCCCTTCCTCTATTCCCAGTCGCAGTCGATCCATGCGCGCAGCTGGGTGCCGCTGCAGGATTCGCCGCAGGTGCGCATGACCTTCGACGCGACGATCCGGGTGCCGCCGGGACTGCGCGCGCTGATGGGCGCCGAGCACGACCCTGCGCCGGCCACCGATGGCGTCTACCGTTTCCACATGCCGCAGCCGATCCCCTCGTACCTGCTGGCGATCGCCGCCGGGCGCATCGATTTCCGGCCGATCGGCGCCCGCACGGGCGTGTACGCCGAGCCGGAGGTCATCGACGCCGCGGCCGCCGAGTTTGCCGATACGGAGAAGATGCTGGAGGCCGGCGAACGGCTGTTCGGTCCGTATCGCTGGGGTCGCTACGACCTGCTGATCCTGCCGCCGTCCTTTCCATTCGGCGGCATGGAGAACCCGCGGCTCTCGTTCATCACGCCGACCTCCATCGCCGGCGACCGCAGCCTCGTTTCGCTGATCGCGCACGAGCTGGCGCATTCCTGGTCGGGCAACCTCGTCACCAACGCGACCTGGCGCGACTTCTGGCTGAACGAAGGATTCACCGTCTACCTCGAGCGCGAAATCATGGCGGCGGTCTACGGGCCGCGTCGCGCGGCGATGGAAGACCTGCTGGGCTACCAGTCGCTCGAGCGGGAAGTGGCCACCCTGCCGGCGGCGGACCAGGTGCTCGCGATCGACCTGCGCGGCCGCGATCCGGACGATGGCATGAGCGATATTCCCTACGAGAAGGGCCGCTTCTTCCTCGGCTGGCTCGAGTCGCGGCTGGGGGCGGCGCCGCTGCAGGCCTTCCTCAAGGACTACTTCGCGCACTTCTCGTTCCAGAGCATCAGCGTCGAGCAGTTCCTCGCCTACCTCGATGCGCAGCTGCTCGCGCAGCACCCCGGCGCGGTGCCGGCGGCCGAACTGCACCGGTGGATATTCGAGCCCGGGCTGCCGGCAACGGCCATGCGGCCGCAGTCCGACGCGCTCGCGAAGGTCGACGCGGCGCGCGCCGCCTTCCTCGCGGGCACGACGCGCGCGGCCGACTTGCCGTACGCCGCCTGGACGACGCAGGAGCGGCTCTACTTCCTGAACAACCTGCCGAAGGCGATGCCGCGGCCGCAGCTCGAGGCGCTCGATGGCGCATGGCGGCTCACCGGCGAGGGCAACGACGAGATCGCCTTCAGCTGGCTGTCGATCGCGATCCGCAATGACTACGCGCCCGCATGGCCGCGCCTCGAGCGCTACCTGGTGTCGATCGGGCGACAGAAGCTGATCGTGCCGCTCTACGAGGACCTGATGAAGACACCCGCCGGCGCGCGGCGCGCCCGGATCATCTATGCGAAGGCGCGGCCGGGTTACCACCCCATCGCCACCACGACGCTCGACAAGACGGTGGGCGCGGGCGGGCAACCATGACGGCGGGCAAGACGCGCCTGACCGAATGGCTCGAGCTGATGCTCGGCGAAATCGCACGCAAGCGCGACGACGCGGCCGCGGCGCGCGCCGAACAGGACCGACGCGGCGCGCAGGACAGCCCGCGGGAGGGCGAGCAGCCGAGACTACCGCCCGCGCGCTGAGCCGCGCAGCGCCGCCGCCCATTTCGAGCTGTCGCCAATATGCTACAGTCGGCGCGATCACGGGGGACATCGGTGGCCGACGCCGTCACTGGCTTCGACATATCAGAGCAGGGCGGACCCGCGCACGCCATCGCGCGCGTGGCGACGGGTGTCACGGCCTTCATCGGGCGTGCACTGAAGGGGCCGGTCGACACGCCGGTCGTCATCCACGCATTCGCCGAGTACGTGCGGCTCTTCGGCGGACTGTGGCAGCCGTCGACGCTGAGCTATGCGCTCGAGCAGTACTTCGACAACGGCGGTCGCACGGCCGTGGTCGTGCGCGTCGCGAACAGCGCGCGCCCACCGACCATCACGCTGCGCACGCCCGGTGCGCCGCTCACGCTCGTCGGCCTCGCTCCCGGTTCGCGCGAATACCTGCGCGCGTCGGTCGACTTCGACGGCATCGGCGACAACGAGGAAGACCGCTTCAATCTCGTGGTGCAGCGCACACGCACGCCGGACTCGGAACGCATCGAAGAGCAGGAGATCTTCCGCCGCCTCTCGGTGCTGCCGGGGAGCGACCGCCCCGTCGCGGCGGTGCTGATGGACTCGCGCCTCGTGCGGGTGCGCGGCGAAGTGCCGCGCGAGCGGCCGCTGCGCACGCCGTCGCGCCATCCCGGGCTGCTCGTCGGCTACGTCGCCTCCAACCCCGATGGTGACGACGGCGCCCCGCTCACCGACTACGACATCATCGGCTCGAGCCAGCGGGGCACCGGCCTGTTCGCATTGCGGCGCGGGCCGCGCTTCGACCTGCTGTGCGTGCCGCCGCTCACCCGCACGGATGACGTCGGCCTCGCGACGCTGACCGTCGCCGCGCGCGTCTGCCGCGACCACCATGCCATGCTGGTGGTCGATCCGCCGGCCGCCTGGTCGACGGCGTCCGCCGCGGTCGAGGCGCTCAGGCCATGGCCGTTCCACAGCGAACAGGCGGTCATGTATTTCCCGCGCGTGCTCGCCTTCGATCGCGTGCGCGGCCGCCATGAAGTCTTCGCCTCCTGTGGCGCGGCCGCCGGGCTCATCGCGCGCGGCGATGCCGCCTCGCCGGTCTGGGGCGCGAGCGAGGGCGACGAGCCGGTGCTGCGCCCGGCGCTGCGCACCGCGATCACGATCGAGGACCGGGACCGCGCGCGCCTCGCGCAGCTCGGCGTCAATACCTTCGCGACCGTGCGGCCCCTCGCGCGCCGTGGCGCGAGCCCGCGCACGCTCGGTGCGGGCGGTTCGGGCCCCTCGGACTGGACCTGGCTCGCCGCGCGCCGCCTCGCGCTCTTCATCCTCGCCTCGGTGGAAGAGGGCACGCGCTGGATCGTCTTCCAGCACGACCGCCCCGAGGCCTGGGCGCGCCTCGCCGCGCAGGTCGAGTCCTTCCTCGCGGGCCTCGAGGATGACGGCGCCTTCGTCGGCCGCACCACCGCGGAACGCTGGTTCGTGATCTGCGACGAACGCGTGAATCCGCCCGAAACGGTGGCGGCGGGCAAGGTGAACCTGCTGCTGGGCTTCGCGCTGGCGCGTGCCGGGGATTTCCACGCCTTCCTCGTGACGCACCAGTCGGGCGCGAGCCGCGTGCGCCCGGTCAGCGTCAACCGCCTCGCGACATCAGGCGAGCGCGTCGCGGAGGAGATCGAGACCGCGATCCTTCAGGGCATCGCGCTCGACGCCTGAGGCCGCGCGCCGGCGCGCGGCGCGATGTACATCGTCACGACCGCACGCACCACCTCCACGCCCTGCGCATCGTGCACCGAGACGAGGACCCCGGTGTTCTCGGCGCCGTCCCAGGCCGACTTGTCGAGGCGCGCGGTCGCCGTGACGCCGGTGAGCGCCTTCTTCAGGTACTCGATGGTCATGCCGCGGGGGATCCAGCGCATCGTGGTCGGGATCGTCACTTCGGTGACCATGCCCGCCGCGAGCTCGACGAGGTTGCCCATCGCGAGGGCGTGCACCGTGCCGATGTGGTTCTCGACCCGGCGCCGCTTCCTCATCGATACGCGGCACAGGCCGGGGCGCAGCTCGAGGAAGCGTGGCGATATGGTGGCGAAATAGGGCGCACGAAAGGCGACGACCCGCGCGAACAGCCAGCGACCGGCCGCGCTCGCCGACAGGCGGCGCCACCGGGTGAGCGTCGGGCCGTCAGCGCCGGCGGGTTCCATGGCCGCCCGATCATACTGCAGCAGGCCCGAAGCCGCCGCCGCCCGGTGTCAGCACTTCGAGCACGTCGCCCGGGCGCACCTCGAAGCGCTCGCAGGCCGCGAGCTCGACCGGTTCGCCGCCCGCGCGGCGCAGGCGGGTGATCCCGGCGGCGCCCGGCTCGCCGCCCGCGAGGCCGAAAGGCCGCGTGCGACGACGATTGGCGAGGATGGCGCCCGTCATCGGCGCGAGGAATTCGATCGCGCGCACGATGCCGTCGCCGCCCCGCCAGCGCCCGGCGCCGCCCGAGCCGTGGCGCACGGCGAACTCGCGCAACCTCACCGGGTAGCGCAGCTCGAGGATTTCGGGGTCGGTCAGCCGCGAGTTCGTCATATGGGTCTGCACGGCGCTCGCGCCGTCGAAGCCCGCGCCGGCGCCCGCGCCGCCCGCGATCGTCTCGTAGTACTGCAGCGTGTCGTCGCCGAAGGTCAGGTTGTTCATCGTGCCCTGCGAGGCCGCGAGCACGCCGAGCGCGCCGTAGAGGGCATCGACCAGTGCCTGGGAGGTCTCGACGTTGCCGGCCACCACGGCGGCGGGCGGCTGCGGCGCCAGCAGCGAGCCCTCCGGAACCACCAGTTCGAGCGGTGCGAGGCAGCCCTCGTTGAGCGGGATCGCGCGCTCCACCAGCGTGCGGAACACGTAGATCACCGCGGCCGTGCACACCGCGCGCGGCGCGTTGAAATTGTGTGCACCCTGCGGCGAGCTGCCGCGGAAGTCGATGCGGGCGCAGCGCCGCTGCGCGTCGAGGTCGATGCGCACGGCGATGCGCTGCCCGCCGTCCATCTCGACGGCATGTTCGCCGGATTGCAGGTGCGCGATCGTCGCGCGCACGCAGGCCTCGGCGTTGGTGCGCACATGGCCGAAATACTCGAGCAGCGTGCCGAGGCCGTGGCGGCGCGCGGCGCGCCCGAGCTCGGCGAGGCCGCGGGCATTGGCGGCGAGCTGCGCGCGCACGTCGGCCACGTTCTGGCCGGGGTTGCGCGCCGGGAAGCGCGCGCCCGCGAGCGCGCGGCGCAGGGCGGCCTCGTCGAACGCCCCCTGCGCGACGATCCGCAGGCCCTCGATCAGCACACCCTCCTCGTCGATGCGCGTGCTGAACGGCGGCATCGACCCGGGCGTCGAGCCGCCGATGTCGGCGTGGTGGGCGCGCGAGGCGACGAAGGCCTCCGGCCGCGGGCCGCCGGCGAGGAACGCCGGCGTGACGACCGTGACGTCGGGCAGGTGCGTGCCGCCGTGATAGGGGCTGTTCAGGAGCCAGGCATCGCCCGCGCGCAGCGAGTCGCCATGGCGGCGGATCACCTCGCGCACCGAGGCCCCCATCGAGCCGAGGTGCACCGGCATGTGCGGCGCGTTGGCGAGCAGGCGCCCCTCGGCGTCGAACAGCGCGCAGGAATAGTCGAGCCGTTCCTTGATGTTGATGGACTGTGCCGTGTCGCGCAGCACGCTGCCCATCTGCGTGGCGATGTGCATGAAGAGGTTGCCGAAGATCTCGATGCGCGCCGGGTCAGGCGGCGCCCCGGGCACCGCCACCGCGCGCGGCGCGGCGGCCGCTTCCCGGCGCTCGAGGACGAGCTCGCCCGTCGCCGTGCGCCCGGCCCACCAGCCCGGCTCGACGACCACCGTGAAATTCGCATCGACGATGAGCGCGGGGCCGGCGGTCGCGGTCATCGATGCGAGCGGCTGCACCGGCGTGTCGTGCCAGCGGCCGGCGAAGCGCGCGCGCACGCGGTCGGGCAGGGCCGCGAGCGGCGCCGCGGAGACATCGTGCAGCGCCGGGAAAGGCGGTGCGGCGCGCGCCTCGACCCGGATTGCCTCGATCACGAGCACGGCGGCCTCGTCGGCGAAGCCGTAGCGGGTGCGCTGCGCGGCGAGGAAGGCGGCCTGCGGGGCGGCCTCGTCGGCGTCGATGTCGAGGCTGGCCTCGCTGTCACCGGCGCGCACTTCGAGCCAGCGCCGCACGCCCGCCGGGAACCCCTGCGGCAGCGACCCGGCCGCCTCGGCCGCGAGTGCGTCGAGGCGCGCGCGCGCGCGGGCGAGCCCGGCCGCGTCGAGCGGTGCGCGCAGGCTCTCGCGACGCGTCTCGAGCCAGTCGGCGATGCCGATGCCGAAGGCCGAGAGCACGCTGGCGAGCGGGTGGACCACGACGCGGCGGATGTCGCAGGCCGCGGCCACCGCGCAGGCATGCTGGGGCGCGGCGCCGCCAAAGCAGAAGAGCGCAAAGCGTGCCGGGTCCTCGCCGCGCGCCGCGCACACCTGGCGCACGGCGTTGGCCATCGATTCGATCGCGATGTCGAGCCAGGCTGCGGCGAGGTCCGCCTCGCTCGCGACCGCGAGGCCCGTCGCGCGGATCTCCCGCGCGCGCCGCGCGAGGCCGGCCTGCACCACCGCCACGTCGATGCGTGCGTTCCCGTCGGGGCCGAACACCGCCGGGAGGAAGGCCGGTTGCAGCCGCCCGAGCGCCACCTGCAGGTCGGTGACCGTGAGCGGGCCGCCGCGCCCGTAGCAGGCGGGGCCGGGCTGCGCGCCCGCCGAAGCGGGGCCCACCTGCATGCGCCCGTC
>CAZRLI010000065.1:0-8791 GCA_964600535.1 uncultured Steroidobacteraceae bacterium
CAAGAGACCTGTGCCGGGTAAGTCGGCCCCGACAGTCCGGATTCCCGGACTGCCGGGGCCTTTTCACATCTTCACATCATGTCGAGCAGGGCGCGTTGCGCCTCGGGCACCCCGGCCCCCGATTGTGACGAAAGCAGCTGCGCCGTCGCCCGATCGCCGAGCTGCCGCCGGGCGGCCTCGAGCGCCGCGCGGGCCTCGTTGCGCGTGAGTTTGTCGGACTTCGTGAGCAGCACATGGACCCGGCGCTCGGCCGGGTCGGCCCAGGCGATCAGGCCCTCGTCCTCCTCGCCGACGCCACGGCGCGCGTCCACGATGAGAAAGAGCCCGCGCAAGGACTGCCGCGCCCGCAGCCGATCGATGAGCGGGGCCCACCTGGCCCGCTCGGCGGGCGGTGCGCTCGCATACCCATAGCCCGGCAGGTCGACGATCCGCCGGCCCGGCGCGAGTTCGAAATAGTTGAGGAGACGCGTCTGCCCCGGCGTCTTGCTGGTGCGCGCGAGCGCCTTGCGCTGGGTGAGGGCATTGATCGCGCTCGACTTGCCCGCGTTCGACCGCCCCGCAAACGCGACCTCCGAGCCGTCGTCGGCCGGGAACTGCGCGGGGGCGGCCACGCTCAGCATGAAATGAACGGTCGGGAAGCGGCTCACGGGACTCCTTTCGGAAGTGTACAATTTTAGGGTTGTGCGACCCGGAGCTGTGAGCAGAATGATGAAATCCCTGACCGCCCTTGCCGCCCTCGCCCTCGCGGCTTCCTTGCCTGCGGCCCATGCAGACGGTTCCGCCGAAGCCGGTGCCGCCAAGGCGGCCACCTGCATTGCCTGCCACGGCCCGAACGGCAACAGCTCGAACCCCGAGTGGCCGAATCTCGCCGGGCAGAACGCCGCGTACATCGCCGAGCAGCTGAAGCAGTTCCGGGCCGGCCTGCGCAGCGCTTCGCCGAACGCGATGGTGATGACGGCGCAGGCCGCCGCCCTCAGCGACGAGGACATCGCCGACCTCGGCGCCTACTTCGCGACCCAGACCCCGTCGGGCCTCGAGGCCGACCCCTCCTACTGGAAGGCGGGCGAGGCCATCTACCGCGGCGGCAACAAGGATCGCGGCATCCCCGCCTGCATGGCGTGCCACGGCCCGGTCGGTCGCGGCAACCCCGCCGCCGGATACCCGGCGGTGCGCGCGCAGCACTCGGTCTACACGGTGCAGCAACTCACCGCCTACGCGGGAGGCACGCGCTACGGTGACGCAGCCGGCGCGAAGCACGACACGAAGAACGCCCACATGATGGAGTCGATCGCGAAGCAGCTGACCGCGCAGGACATCCGCGACCTCGCGTCCTACATCCAGGGCATGCGTTGACCGGGAGACTGGCCATGACACGAGCCTTGCTCGCCGCCGTGCTCATCACCTGCGGCCTCGCTGCCTGTTCACGCGAACCGGCGCCGTCCACCGCCACCCCCGCGACCGAAGCGCCCGCCGCCTCGCCGGCGGAGCCGACCTCCGGCACGCCTGCGGCGGCCGCGACCGCCGCCACCCAGGAAAGCCCGGGCGACACCGCCGACGACCAGGCCGATGCCTCCCTCGAAAGGCTGGCGGCCATGCCGCCCGCCGCCGAGCTCCCGGGCGGACGCTGGAAGGCCGGCGTGAATTACAAGCCGATCGTGCCCGCGCAACCGACCGACGCACCGGCGGGCAAGGTCGAAGTCATCGAGATCTTCTGGTACGGCTGCGGCCATTGCTTTGCGCTCGAGCCCTTCCTCGCGAACTGGGAGAAGACCAAGCCCGCCTACATCGATTTCGTGCGCGTGCCGGTCATGTGGAATCCGGTCAACGCGGCGCATGCGCGGCTCTTCTACACGCTCGTCGCGCTCAAGCGCACGGACCTGCACGCCAGGGTATTCGACGAGATCCACACCCGCGGCAACATGCTTGCGGCGAACGACGAGGCCAGCACCCGGCGGCTGCAGCTCGCCTTCGCGAAGGCGAACGGCATCGCCGAGGCAGACTTCCTGCGCGAGTACGACGGCTTCTTCGTCAGCACGCAGCTGCAGCACGCCGAGGACCTGACGCGCCGGTATCGCGTCGATGCGACGCCCGTCGTGTTCGTCGCCGGCAAGTACCAGACCGATGTCGGGCTGGCCGGTGGGCAGGCACAGCTCACCGAGCTGATCGACGCCCTCGCGGCCCACGAGAAGCGCCGTTAGGCAGGGCCCCGCGGCCGCGGCATTCGCATGCTGAGCGCTTTCCTTCCCGGCCAGACCGGGCTCACCCGCATCGAGCCGGACTGCGAGGCCGCGCTGCCGAAGGATGCAGTGTGGCTCGACCTCCTCGACCCCACGCCCGCGGACGAAAAGCGCCTCGAGGCCTCGTTCGGCATCGACATTCCGACGCGCGAGGAAATGCGCGAAATCGAATCGTCGAACCGGCTGTACGAGGAAGGCGGCGCGCTCTTCATGACGGCGACGGTCGTCACCAAGCTCGACTCCGACCTGCCGGAGAGCACGCAGATCACCTTCATCCTTTCCGGCACGCGCCTGATCACCGTGCGCTACGTCGATCCGTTGCCGTTCCGGCGCTTCATTGCCTACGCCGAGCGCCACGCCGCGAGCTGCGGCACGGGCGCGGCGATCTTCGCGGGCCTGGTCGAATCGATCATCAACCGCATCGCCGACGTGCTCGAGCGCGCGGGCGGCGAGCTCGACTCGGAATCGGCCGGCATCTTCGCGCACAACACCCCGGGCCGGCGACGCTCCGCGTCGCGGGACTTCCGCGGCATCCTCGAGCGGCTCGGCCAGAATGGCGAGCTGCTGTCGAAATCGCGCGAAAGCCTCGTGTCGCTCGGCCGCCTGCTGGCCTTTGCGCAGCAGCAGCCAACGAGCTATTTCGTGCAGGATGTGCGCGCGCGCTTCAGGATGCAGTCGCGCGACGTGCTCGCGATGAGCGACCACGTCAGCTACCTCGGCAACAAGGTGCAGTTCCTGCTCGAGGCGACCCTCGGCATGGTCAACATCGAGCAGAACGCGATCATCAAGATCTTCTCGGTCGCGGCGGTCGTGTTCCTGCCGCCGACCATGATCGCCAGCATCTACGGCATGAACTTCCACCACATGCCCGAGCTCGACTGGACCTGGGGATACCCCTACGGGCTCGGCCTGATGGTGGCCTCGGCCGTGCTCCCCTACCTGTGGTTCAAGCGCAAAGGCTGGCTATAATCACGGGCTCACGCGCCTGTAGCTCAGCTGGATAGAGTACTGCCCTCCGAAGGCAGGGGTCGTGGGTTCGAATCCCGCCGGGCGCGCCAATCCCCTCCGGTCCATTCCGTTCGCCAGCGCGGGTTTCCTGCCCGCTTGCCCGCTGCCGCCACTTGCGTATAATGAGCAAACACTCACTGAGTATCTGCTCATTCATATGCCGGCACCCAGCGCACGACCCAGCCAGCGAACCCGCCAGCGCGAAGCGACGCGCCGCCGCCTGATCCAGGCCGGCCTGCGGGTGGTCGCCGCCGAGGGCTTCGCCGGCGCGAGCACCGCAGCGATCGCGCGGGCAACCGGCAAGGCGCACGGCACGGTGTTCGTGCACTTCCCGACGCGCGACGCGCTGGTCGGCGAGCTCGTCGCTGAAGTCGGGCGGGTGATGTCGACGGAACTGGCCGGACAGTCCGGCGAGGATGCATCGATCGAGCAGGTGCTCGACGCGCACCTCGCGGCCCTCGGGAAGAACGAGCGGCTCTATGCACGCGTGCTGTCGGAGGCGTCGACCCTGCCCAAGGCGGCGCGCGCGCAGGTATTCGCGCTGCAGTCCGGGATCGCCTACCGGCTGCGCGGCGCATGGTCGCGCGCGCGCGCGGGGGGCACCGTTCGCGACCTCGACCCGGTCGCACTCAGCAACATCTGGATCAGCCTCACCAACCACTACCTGATGAATCGCGATCTGTTTGCGCCGGGCGGCAGCGTGGTCGCGAAGTGCGGCGGCGCGCTCAAGGCACAGCTGCTCGATCTCGTCCGCCCCTGACAAGGAGTCACCGATGACGACGACACTCTGCCGGTCCTGCGGTTCCTGCGGTTTCCCGATGCGCAGCCCTGATGACCACGCGGGCGGCAATCCCGGCGCCGAGTTCTGCAGTACCTGCGCCCACGACAACGGAACCCTCAGGCCCTACGAGGACGTGGTGCAGGCGAATGCCGCGTACCTGGTGCGCGAGCAGGGCATCGACCTGCAGGCCGCGCGCGACATGGCGCGCGCGCTGCTCGCGGGCATGCCCGCCTGGCAGGAGCGGCGCTGATGGCACGCCGCCGCATGGCCCGTGTGCTGGCCGGCCTGCCGGTCCTGCTGTTGCCGGCGGCAGGGGCGACCCCTGCCCCCGCGGCAGCCGTGGCCGAGCTGCAGTTGCGGGCCCTCAACCACCAGGTCATCAATGCCCTCGCGCATCCCGATCGCGAATTCATGGAGCGCGTGACCGCGAACGATTTCCTGCTGACCGATTCGTCCGGCGCCTGGCTCGGGCGCGGTCGGCACCTCGCGCGACTGCACTCGCCGTGGCTCGGCGGCGGGGTCTCCTATGACGACGTGCGGGTGCGCACCTACGGCCCGATCGCGCTGGTGCACGGCATGTTCGAGTCGCGCGCCGGCAGTGGGGCGGCGCGCCGCGTGCGTTACACGGATGTGTACCAGTGGAGCGGCGCGCAGTGGCAGCTCATCAACTCGCAGAACACGCCGTTGCGCGACGGCGTGGCACGGCCCCTGCAGAAGGGCCGGGCGCCGGCGCACGCCCCCTGGGCCGGGAAGGAACCCGCGGGTGACGACCTCGATGTCCTGCACGCGCTCAATGAAAACTACGTGCGTGCCTATCGCGAGGCGGACGTCGCCTGGTATGACGCGCACCTCGCGCCGGACTACGTCGTCGTGAACAGCGACGGCTCGTACCATGACCGGGCGCGGGCGCTCGCAGCGTTCGCCGAACCTTCCTTCGCGGTGTACATGCGCTCGTTTCCGGTGGACAAGGTGCGCGTCCGCCGCTTCGGCGACATCGCGCTGATCCACGCGGAGAACGCCTACCAGCGCAAGGACGGTCGACGCGGCGTGAACCGCTATACGGACATCTGGCACCGGCAGCCCGACGGGCGCTGGCTCTGCATCGCCGCGCACATCACCACGCACAAACCCGCGGCCTGAAGCGGCAGCGGCACGCTATGATGCCGGCAACATGCCGACCGAACTACGCTGGCGCTCGCGCGACGGCCTCGGGCTTTTTGCGCGCGATTACCCGCCCGACGTGACCGCTGCCGCCGCGGGCGCGCCACCACGCGCGCCGGTGGTCTGCATCCCCGGCCTCACCCGCAATTCACTCGACTTCGACGCGGTCGCGCCCTGGATCGCGGGCCTCGGCCGGCGGGTGCTCGCGGTCGACCTGCGCGGCCGCGGCGAGTCCGACCGCGACCCGGACCCCCGCCACTACCAGGCGCCCACCTACGCCGACGACCTCGCCGCGCTCCTCCGGGAACTCGCGATCCCGCGGGCGATCTTCCTCGGCACCTCGCTCGGCGGGCTTGTGACGATGGCCTTCGCCGTCCGCCACCCGCGCCTGCTCGCGGGCGCGGTGCTCAACGACGTCGGACCCGAGATCGACCCGGCCGGGGCCGCACGCATCCGCGGCTATGTCGGCAAGACGCCGCCGATCGAGAGCTGGGAAGGTGCGGTCGCCTACGCGAAGCTGATCAACGGCGCGGCGCTACCCGACTACCGGGAGGCCGATTGGGACGCGATGGCGCGGCGCATGTTCCGCCAGGGTGCCGATGGCCGCCCGGAGATCAACTACGACCCGCGGATCCTGCGGCCGGTGGGCGCGCTCGGGATGCGCGTTGCGCAGTGGCTCGCCTGGATCGCGTTCCGCAAGCTCGCGCGTGGCCGCCCGCTGCTCCTGCTGCGCGGCGCGCGCAGCGACATCCTCGCACCCCGGACCGTCGAGCGGATGCGCCGCGCGGCGCCGGCGATGCGCGTCGCCGAGATACCCGGCGTCGGCCACGCACCGACGCTGGCGGAAGCTGCGGCGCGGACGGCGCTGCAGGCCTTCCTGGCCGAGGCGCCATAGGGCCGCGCGGCTCGTATATAATGCGCGGCCTTTCCCGACACTTGACCACCGGATCGAGATCGTGAGCAACCAAGACTCGCACTTCATCAACGTGTTCGGCCTCGTCCTCGGCATCCTGATCGCCGTCGCGATCGTGATCTTCGGGGTCGCCCGCGCGGTCGGCAATTCGACCCAGCGCAAGCACGTCCAGGAAGAGGATCTCTACGTCAAGGCGGTCGAGGCGCGCGTGGCGCCGCCGGTGCGCATCGCGGTGGCCGGCGCCGACAACTCGGCGCTCAAGATCGAGGCGTCGACCACGAGCGCCGCGCCGGCGATGCCCGTGCCCGCGGATGGCGCCGCCCTCTACGACGCGGCCTGCCACACCTGCCACGGCCCGGGCCTGGCGGGGGCGCCCAAGATCGGCGACAGCGCCGCCTGGGGCCCGCGCATCGCGCAGGGCACCGCGACGCTCTACAAGCACGCGCTCGAAGGCTTCACCGGCCAGCATGGCGTGATGCCGCCGAAGGGTGGCCGCACCGACCTGCCCGACGACCTGATCAAGCAGGGCGTCGACTACATGGTCGGGAAGTCGCGCTAGCCCGGTTCCCCTTCCTCCCAGCCACGCCGCAACTGGATCGCTTCCGCGAGGTGTTCCGGCGCGATGCGCTCGCAGGCCCCGAGGTCGGCGATGGTGCGCGCGACGCGCAGGATCCGGTGCTGGCTGCGCGCCGAGAGCGCCAGGCGCCGCCGGCTCGATGCGAGCAGGTGATTGCCAGCGGGCGTGAGTTCGCAGTGCACCGCGAGCTCGCGCGCCGCGAGCTGTGCATTGAGGCGGCCCGCCCGCGCGATCTGCCGCGCGCGCGCCGCCGCCACGCTGCGGGCGAGTTGCGGGCTCGAGGCTTCGCCCGCGGGTGGTTCCCCGCACACCGACTCGACGACGCGCGGCACCACCACGCGCAGGTCGAGCCGATCGAGGAGCGGTCCCGAGAGCCGGCCGCGATAGCGCTCGATGTCGCCCGGCGTGCAGCGGCAGCGACCTGATTCGTCGCCGAGGTAGCCACAGGGACAGGGGTTCATCGCGGCGACGAACTGGAAGCAGGCCGGGTACTGGAATTCGAACGCGGCGCGCGTGATCGCGATACGCCCGTTCTCGAGCGGCTCCCGCAGGCTTTCGAGCACGCGCCGGTCGAACTCGGGCAGTTCGTCGAGGAACAGCACGCCCAGGTGCGCGAGCGTGATCTCGCCCGGTCGTGCGCGGGGCCCGCCGCCCACGATCGCATTCGCGGAAGCGGTATGGTGGGGGCTGCGAAATGGCCTTTGCCCCCAGTTGGCGAGATCGACCGGGCGACCGCCGACCGACGCGATCGTCGCGACTTCGAGCGCCTCGTCCCGCGCGAGCGGCGGCAGCAGCCCCGGCAGGCGCTGTGCGAGCATCGACTTGCCGCTGCCCGGCGGCCCGACCAGCAGGACGCTGTGCGATCCGGCGGCCGCGATGGCGAGCGCGCGCTTCGCCGCATGCTGGCCGCGCACGTCGCGCAGGTCGAGGTCGCGCAAGGGGTCATGCGCCGTCGCCGGCCCCGGGGCATCGGCCGGCCCGCCCGGGGGTTGCGCGCAGGCCGACGCATCGCCGGCGAGCCAACGGCAGACCTCGCGCAGGCTGGCGGCGCCGGCCACCCGCGGTGCCGCCATCGCCGCCTCCCGGGCATTGGCGGCCGGCACCACCACATGGTGACCGCGGGCCGCCGCGTGGGCGGCGGCGGGCAGGAGGCCATGCACCGCGCGCAACTCGCCGCCGAGGCCGAGTTCTCCGTAAAGCTCGCATTCGGCCAGCGCCCGCGCGGCGCGCAGCTGGCGCGAGGCAATCAGGATGCCGATCGCGATCGGCAGGTCGTAGCGACCACCGTCCTTCGGCAGGTCCGCGGGTGCGAGGTTGACGGTGATGCGGCCAGCCGGCAATTCGTAGCCGCAGCACGCGAGCGCCGCCCGCACGCGCTCGCGGCTCTCGCGCACGGCGGCCGCCGGCAACCCGACGATGGTGAAGTTCGGCAGCCCGGCGCCGAGGTGGACCTCGACGGCCACGGGTGGCGCGCCGAGCCCGACCTGCGCACGGCTCGCGACGCGCGCGACTTCGAGTGGCTCAGCCGTCGCCACCGGGCCCGCGGCCCTCGAGCGCGGCCACCTGTGCCTCGAGCGCCTCGAGCTTCGCGCGCGTGCGCTCGAGCACGCGGGCCTGCGCGTCGAATTCGTCGCGCGTCACCAGGTCGAGGCGCGCGAGGTTGGCGCGCAGCACCGCGCGGAAATTGGTCTCGAGGTCGCGCTGCAGGGTGCGCGCCCCCGCGGGGAGCGATTCGAGCAGTCGCCTGGCGAGTTCGTCGAGCGGGATCCGGTCCATCTTGCCCTCATTTGACGCGCGCCCTGCCCACGCGGCTCCAAAACGGTGCAGTCACGAGCGCGCCGGTCGCGGCAGCGACGCATTTTCCGCGGCCTGGCAGGCTGGCACGGAAGCTGCATTTCAGTTTGCACGAACAGCACGAGGATACGCGCGCGCGGCGCCCGGGTCTGCACGCATTTCCCTCCTGTTCAGCCGGAAACTCGCAGATGTCGTTCATGGGAGTGGTCGCATGCGGATAGCCCGAATTTCACCAGCCATCGTCGCGCTCATCGGGGCCCTGCCCCTCGTCGCCCTGGCGCAAGGCCCGGCCGCGCCCGTGCCGGACAAGGCCGACACCG
>CAZRLI010000066.1:0-8786 GCA_964600535.1 uncultured Steroidobacteraceae bacterium
GTGCGCTGGTGCACATGCATTCGGCAGCCCGACGTGACGTAATGGGGATCTAGGGCGGTGCGTGCCGGCGATGCGGCGACCCGTGTAGACTGCGGCCCCGGAATCCGGTCCGCGTGGCGGACAAGCGAGGGGTCTTGGCGGAATTCGATTTCGACCTGGGCGAGAGCGTCGAGCTCCTGCGCCAGACCGTACGGTCATTCGCGGAGGAACGCATTGCGCCGCGCGCGCACGCGATCGACCGCGACAACCAGTTTCCGCGCGACCTGTGGCCGGAACTCGGCGAACTGGGATTGCACGGGATCACGGTTGCAATCGAGGATGGCGGCAGCGGGCTCGGTTACCTGGAGCACGTGATCGCGATGGAGGAGGTGAGCCGCGCGTCGGCTTCGGTGGGCCTGTCCTACGGCGCGCATTCCAACCTCTGCGTCAACCAGCTGCGCCGCTGGGGCAGCGGCGTGCAGAAGCGCCGGTACCTGCCGAAACTGCTTTCGGGCGAGCACGTCGGGGCACTCGCGATGAGCGAACCGGAGTCGGGCTCCGATGTCGTCGGCATGCGGCTCACGGCGGCCCTCGCCGGCGACCACTACGTACTCGATGGCCGCAAGATGTGGATCACCAACGGCCCCGAGGCGGACATCGTGATCGCCTATGCGCGGCTGCCCGGCACGCGCGGCCCGCAGGGCATCACGGCATTCATCATCGAGCGCGGGACGCCTGGCTTCTACCCGGCCCAGAAGCTCGACAAGCTCGGCATGCGCGGCTCCGATACCTCGGAGCTCGTGTTCGAGGGCTGTCGGGTCCCGGTGGCGAACCTGCTGCACGAGCCGGGACGCGGGGTCGAGGTGCTGATGAGCGGCCTCGACTACGAGCGTGTGGTGCTCGCGGGTGGCCCGCTCGGCATCATGCAGGCCTGCCTCGACACGGTGCTGCCCTACGTGCGCGAGCGCAAGCAGTTTGGCCAGCCGATCGGCCAGTTCCAGTTGATGCAGGGCAAGATCGCCGACCTCTACACGACCCTGAATGCCTGCCGGGCCTATGTCTACAGCGTGGCCCGCGCCTGCGATCGCGGCCGCACCACGCGTTACGACGCGGCCGGTTGCATCCTCTACGCGAGCGAGCGTGCGACGCAGTGCGCACTCGATGCGATCCAGGCGCTCGGCGGCAACGGCTATATCAACGAGTATCCGGCCGGGCGCCTGTTGCGCGACGCGAAGCTCTACGAGATAGGCGCCGGGACCAGCGAAATCCGCCGCATGCTGATCGGCCGCGAGTTGTTCGGGGCCAATGCCTAGCGCGGCGTCGAGGCCGCTGCGCGCGCTGCTCGTCGCCAACCGCGGCGAGATTGCCTGCCGCGTGATGCGCACGGCGCGCCGCCTCGGCCTGCGCACCGTGGCGATCTACTCCGATGCCGACGCGGACGCACTGCATGTCCGCACGGCCGACGAGGCCGTGCGGGTGGGTCCCGCGGCCGCGCGCGCGAGCTATCTCGACATCGAAGCCGTGGTACGCGCAGCGCTCGCGAGCGGCGCCGATGCGATCCACCCCGGCTACGGTTTCCTCTCGCAGAACCCCGACTTCGCCGATGCCTGCCAGGCGGCGGGCATCGTGTTCGTGGGCCCCGGAGGCGCCGCGATGCGCGCGATGGGCCGCAAGGACGAGGCCAAGGCCCTGATGCGTTCCGCCGGCGTGCCGGTCGTGCCCGGCTGGCAGGGTGATGACCAGTCCGATGCGACGCTCGTGCGCGAGGCCGGGCGTGTCGGTTTCCCGCTGCTCGTCAAGGCCGTGGCGGGGGGCGGCGGCAAGGGCATGCGCGTCGCGCGCAGTGCGGCGGATCTTCCCGCCGCCCTGTCGGCAGCACGCGGCGAGGCAGCGCGCGCCTTTGGCGATTCGCGCCTGCTGCTCGAACGCTACATCGAGGCGCCGCGGCATGTCGAGGTACAGGTGATCGCCGATCGCCACGGGCGCTGCCTGCATCTCTTCGAGCGCGACTGTTCCCTGCAGCGCCGTTACCAGAAGGTCATCGAGGAATGCCCCGCGCCGGGGCTTTCCGGCTCGCTGCGCGCGCGCCTGCACGACGCCGCGGTACGCGCCGCGCAGGCGGTTGCCTACGAGAACGCAGGCACGGTCGAGTTCATCGTCGCGGGCGAAGAGGGCTGGTTCCTCGAGATGAACACGCGCCTGCAGGTCGAGCACCCGGTCACCGAAGCCGTGCTCGGCATCGACCTGGTCGAATGGCAACTGCGCATCGCGGCTGGCGAAGCCCTGCCGGCACAGCCCGCGCTGCCGCGCGGCCACGCCTTCGAGGCGCGCGTGTACGCCGAGGACCCGCGCAACGGCTACCTGCCGGCCGGCGGGCGCGTCGAGGTGCTGCGCTGGCCCGGGCGCGACGCCAGGGTGGACGCTGCGGTGGAACAGGGTGATCGCGTGGTCACCGACTACGATGCGCTGCTCGCGAAAGTGATCGTGCACGCACAGACGCGCGAGGCTGCGCTGGACCAGCTCGAAGCCGCGCTGCTGGCAAGCCGCGTGGAGGGGGTGACGACCAACCTCGCAGCCCTCGTCGCGCTCGCGCGCGACCCCGAGTTGCGTGCCGGGCGGATGACGACCGGCCTGATCGACGCGCGCGGCGATGCATTGCTGCCGGCTCTCGCTGCGCAACGCGAGCGCGCCGCACGGCTGGCGACGGCCGCACTGCTCGCACCGACCGGGCCAGCGGGCACCGATCCCTGGGCCGCCACGGACGGCTGGCGCATCCAGGGACCGCGACCGGTGCAGCTGAGATTCATGCCGGTGCCGGCGGGACCGGACGCGCCGTTCATCGCCGTGGAGGCCGGACCGGCCGCCGCGGCCGCGCCTGGCGGCCCGGCCACGGGCCAGGTCACGATCCTGCCCGACGAAGTGCGGGTCTGGCTCGATGGCGAATTCTTCCGCCTCGCCCGCGTGGCGCGCGGCGCGCCGGCCGAGGCGACGGGCGGGGGCGGGCAGGTGGTGGCGCCGATGCCGGGCGCCGTGCTAGAGGTGCGCGTGGCGGAGGGCGACAAGGTCGCGCGGGGTGACCCGCTCATCGTCCTCGAGGCGATGAAGATGGAGCACACCTTGCGCGCGTCGGGGGCGGGGCGCGTAACGGACATCGCGGTGCGCCCCGGCCAGCGGGTGCGCGAGGGCGAACACCTGCTGTCGATCGAGACGGGGGCCACGGGGTGAAGATATCGAACGGTCGTCACGCGCTGCTGCTGCTCGCGGCCTGGTTCGTGCTCTGGTTGCCGCTCGCCTTCGACCCGTTCGATCGCAGCGACTGGCTGCTCGAGAATGCACTGCTCATCGCGGCGCTCGCGCTGCTGGCCGCCACCTGGCGAAGGTTCCCGTTGTCGCGCACTTCCTACACGTTGATCTTCGTGTTCCTGTGCCTGCACACGATCGGCGCGCATTTCACCTATGCGCAGGTGCCGTACGACGCATGGTCGCGGCAGGCGCTGGGCTTCTCTATCGACGCGCTCTTCGGCTGGCAGCGCAACAACTTCGACCGGGTGGTGCATTTTTCCTATGGCCTCCTGCTCGCCTACCCGATCCGCGAGCTGTTCCTGCGGGTCGCGGCGGTCAAGGGCTTCTGGGGCTATTTCCTGCCGCTCGATCTCACGATGTCGACCTCGGCGCTCTACGAAATCATCGAGTGGGTGGCGGCGGTGATGTTTGGCGGCGGCCTGGGCGCGGCCTTCCTCGGCGCGCAGGGCGACCAGTGGGACGCGCAGAAGGACATGGCGCTCGCGAGCCTCGGGGCGCTGATCGCAATGTGCGCCACCGCGGCGGTGAACTATCGCTATCACCGCGACTTCGCGCGCGAATGGCAGGAGAGCCTGCGGGTCAAGCAACGCACGCCGCTCTGAGCTGCGCGCCACGACCGCCGGGCCGTTCAGCCCGGCGGCGCGCCGCGCGGCTCGATCGACAGCAGGTCCTCCGGCCGGTCGATGTCGACGGCGGCCGAGGGCATCGGCAGGCGCGCCACGCGGTCCACATGCCGCTTGAGCAGCGCCTGTGCACCACGGTCGCCGCGCAGTTCCGCCAGGTCGCGGAACGCCCAGCGCGGAAATATCGCGGGCACCCCCGCGATGCCGCCATATTGGGCGGCCAGGATCGAATCCGGCTGGCGCCGCCAGGCGCCGGCCAGCCGGCGCAAGTCATCGGCGCTGACGCCCGGCTGGTCGGCGAGCAGCAGGAGCACGCCGTCGATCGAGCCGGGCAGTTGTGACAAGCCCGCGCGGATCGAACTCGCCATGCCTTCCTGCCAGTCGCGGTTGATCGCCACGGAGGCGGGCGTGTGTCGCAGCAGGGCGGTGAGTTCCGTGGCATGCGCCCCGAGCACGACGGTGACCGAGTGTCCCGCCACTTCGACTGCGCGGCTCACGACCGCGTGCAGCAGCGGGCGCCCCTCGATGCGCACCAGCTGCTTGGGTGAACCGAAGCGCGTCGAGGCCCCGGCGGCGAGCACGATGGCGTGCAGCGCGGGGGTTTCGCCGGGCGGGAGGTCCATCGCCTTCGCCTACCGCGACGCCTCGCCGCCGGGCAGGGCCCCGGGCGGGAATGCGCCGCGCGCGGCCGCGAAGCGTTCGCGTTCCTCGAGGATGCTGTCGGCATCGACGAAGGAAGACGCGCGCCAGTCGTCGATCGTGTAGTGGGCGCGGAAGAGGTGCTCGAGGCCGTGCCGGCGCCTGCCGAGCACGTCGTCGATGAAATCGAGGTAGTTGCGCGTGCCGGCGACCGGGTCCGCCGCTGCCTCCAGCGCCTGCAATGCGCCGCGTGAGCGCCGGAGGGTTTCCTCGAGGTCGTCCAGCAGCGCGTGGTCCGCGATATCGCCACGCGGCACGCGGGGACGCAGCAGCAGGCAATGCGCCTGGTCCTGGGCATGCAGGCGGCGCGCGCTGTAGCTGAAGTAGCCGGCGGCCGCGCGGCAGGCGGCGGCGAGGCCGTCCACGTCCCCGCCCGCCTGCAGTGCCGCCCGGCAGGCCTGCTTCAGCGCCGCGAAGTGGCGGCGCTCGGTCGCGACCTGGTCGCGCAGCAGGGCGAGTTCATCCATGCGCGCACTGTAGCAGTGCGCTCAGCCCGCAACGAGTTGTGCCACCTTGCCCGGGTCGCTCGCCTGGACGAGCGGGGTGGCTTCGAGCACCCAGCCCTTCGATTCGCGGCGCCCGGGGGAGGGGATCGCGTAGATCACGTTGCCGCGCTCGTGGTCCTTCTTCAGGCGCTGCATGTCGATGCGCCAGCCCTTGGCCTCGAACTCGTCGAGCTTGTCGCGATACTGGGCGATGACCTTGTCGGCCGGCATCATCAGTTCGCGCGCGGTCGAGGGGGGCGTGAGCACGGGGCGCAGTTCCTTCACGACCGCGATGTCCTGGGCAGCGACGAACAGGTTGCGCACCGTCACCTTCCTGTCGAGCCAGTTGTTGAGCTTCGAAAGCAGGCCCTTCTTGAAGAAGACGATGTTCCGGTAGGTCACGAGGAACACGCGCGTCGAGCGCTCGTCGATGGGCGCCTCGAACAGGTACTGGTGCATCGCCTTGGTCGGCGAAATATTGATGTGGGTCCACATCTGGTTCGGGCCGTAGGTGCCCGAGCCCGCCTGCATCTTGCCGCCCTTCCTGCGCGAGAAACGCAGCACGCCGTTGCGCAGCGGCGGGGCATCGTAGGTGTGCATGAAGCCGTAGCCCCAGGGATTGTCCTGCGAGCGTTCTAGCTCGTTGACCTTGTATTCATTCTCGCGCTCGCCCTGGTGGCCGTGGGTCGTGTGCACGTATTCGTTGTGCGCGGGATCGAGCCCGTTCTCGATCGAGCGCTCATAGTGGTACGGGACGTCGAAGGTAATCGAGTGCGCGCGCCAGTTCGGGTCGTCCGCCTCGAAGATCGGCATGATCGGCGGGCGTTCGGCTTCCGGCAGGTCGCCGAGGAAGGCGTGCACGAGACCGTAGCGTTCCTCGACCGGATACGCGTCGACGCGCGCGCGTGGCGGGATCTTCGCGTTGATGCCGAGCGACGGAATGCGCGTGCACTGGCCGTCGCGGTTGAAGCGCCAGCCGTGGTACGGGCACTGCACCGTGCCGTCGTCCTTGCACTTGCCGCCCGCGAGCGAGCCGCCGCGGTGCACGCAGGTGTCGGAGAGCACGGCGGGCTTGCCCGCCGCATCGCGGAACACCACGAAATCGTGGGACAGGATACGCACGCGCTGCGGCGTCGTGCCGAGGTCCGCCGAGCGGATGACCGGGTACCAGAAATTGATGAACATGCCGGAACCTTAGCAAACCCGCCGGCCGCAGAGTATGCGGCCGGGTGCAAAGAATTGTCAGGCCGCGGGCTGGGGGCGCGTCTGCACGGCGGTCGCCGCGGCGCGGAAGGCGCGCCGGATGAGCCATAACGCCAGCAGGTTGCCGACCAGTGCCACGGCGGAAAGCGAGTAGCCGAGCGAGGCTTCGTCGCGGAACACGTAGTCCGTGAACAGTGCGGTCAGCAGCGGACCTGCCGTGGCACCCGCCAGCGTCAGCGCGAGCAGGTAAATGGCGCCAAACTGGGCCCGCATCGGTTCGGGCGTGATCGATTGCACGAATGCGCCAGCCGGCCCGGTGCTGGCGGCGCCGAAGAAGAAGGTGAACATGAGGACCAGCGCCGAACCGCCGAGCGTCGGCATCAACGGTGCGACGATGGCCGGCAGCAGCAGGCCGACGGTACTCCAGTAGAGCACGCGCAGCTTGGCGTGCGGATCGCCGCGCTGTTCGAGCCGGTCGGCGAGCAGGCCGCCGGCCCAGGTGCCGGAAAGGCCGCCGGCCAGCGCGATGAGGCCCAGGATCGTCGCAGCCTCGGTGATCGACGCACCGTAGTGGCGCAGGTAGAACGTCGGCGTCCACGTCATCACCGCATAGATCGTGATCGACGTGGCGCCATAGCCGAACATCACATGGGAGTAGCGGCTTGCGTCGCGCCGATACTGCGCGCTGACTTCGCGCACGCTCGCGGGAGGCGCGCCGGGCGCCCGCGCGGGCTCGCGCACGAACAGCATCAGCAGGACGACCGGAAGGCCGAGGGCCCCGACCAGGGCGAAGACCAGGCGCCAACCCGCCAGCGGCGGCAGGCCCGGCAACGTGATCGCCGGCTGCGTCGAGACCCAGTGGATCGCCGCACCGCCGCCAAGATAGGCGAGCCCGATGCCCGCGGTGATGCCGAGGCTGTAGACGCCGATGGCCAGCGACAGTCGCTCACGCGGGAAGTAGGCGGCGATCAGCGAATACGCGGACGGGGACAGCGTGCCTTCACCAACTCCGACGCCGAAGCGGTAGAGGAAAAGCTGCCAGTAGTGGCGCGCGGTACCGGACAGGGACGTCATCACGCACCAGAGGGCGACACCCGCGGTGACGATCCACTTGCGGCTGCTGCGGTCGGCGAGGCGCGCGAGCGCGAGGCCCGCCACGCAATAGAAGAGTGCGAAGGCGAGTCCCTGCAGGAGGCTGACCTGCGTGTCGCTGAGCAGCAGTTCCTGCTTGATGGGTGTCACCAGCAACGAAAGGATCAGCCGGTCGATGAAGGACACCGTATTGGCCAGCATGAGCACGATCACGACGTACCAGGCGTGCATGGAATGCTTCATAAGAATATCTGCTATCGCATTGATTAATCTATGATAAATAGCCTGTCGTCTCGTCCGGAGAGGGCCGCCTGCACTTGCGCGACGATGGCCAGTGCGATCGTCGAAGGCGTCCGTGCGCCGATGTCGAGGCCGACGGGCGCCCGCAGACGTGCGCCGAGCGATGCCGCGCGATCGCCGAGTTCGCGCAGCAGCCGCTCACGGCGCGGTTTCGGGCCGAGCAATCCCACGTAAGGCACCGTGGAGCCCGCGAGGGCCGCGAGGTACTCACGGTCCGACTCGAGGTGATGGCTCATGACGACCGCCGCGTCGACGCGCGCGAAATCGCAATGCTGCGCCAGTTCAGTGGCGCGGCAGGCAATCATCCGGGTGCCGGCGGGGAAGCGGTCCCTGCTCGCATAGGCCGGGCGATGATCGACCACGGTCAGACGCCAGCCGAGAAAGGCCGACAGTTCCGCGACCGGGACGGCATCCGGGCCTCCACCCAGCAACAGGACATGCGGGGGCGGCGCGACGCGAACCTCGCAGACCGCCGGATCACCATCCACCGGCGGCACGAGCGTCCCGAGCGCCCGCCCCCCGGGAAGTTCCTGCGCCACGACGCCGAATGCGAAGGATTCCCCGCGGGACAGCCTGTCCGCGAGCGCGGCGAGCGGCTGCCAGCCCTCGGCTGGCCCGACGCGCAGGAGCAGGACATCCATCGCGCCCTCGCAACCGCTGCCCAGGCCCCAGAGCAGGTCATCGGGGCCGCGCATGTCGTAGCAGACGACGGCAGCCTTGCCGCCGTCGATCACGCGGGCGGCGTGTTCACGCAAATCGCCCTCGAGGCAGCCACCCGACAGCAGGCCCGCATAGCGACCATCGCGCGCGATCAGCATCCACGCGCCGTGCTTGCGATAGGTGGAGCCGGCGGTGCGCAGGACGATGGCCAGCGCCAGCGGCGAGCCCGCCGCGCGCGTGTCCGCGAAGAACGGCAGGAGACGGTGCAGTTCGTGATCCACGTCCGATTCATTATGCTAGGCTTCCAAGGTTTTTGCCCCCCTTCCAGAGAGTTGTAATGACCGGTTCCGATCGGGCCGCCTGGCGCGTCCACAAGTTCGGCGGTTCGAGTGTCGCCGACGCGGCGTGCTTCGAACGCGTCGCAAGCATCATCGAGGCCTCT
>CAZRLI010000067.1:0-8765 GCA_964600535.1 uncultured Steroidobacteraceae bacterium
TGATCGCGCCGCTGATGACCTGCTCGGCGCGCCTGCCGGTCTATGCGCTGCTCATCGCGGCATTCATTCCGGCCAAGGCCATCGGTCCCTTCAACCTGCAGGGGCTCGTGCTGTTTGCACTCTATGCGGCGGGCGTGCTCGCGGCGCTCGCGGTCGCCTGGGTGATGAAGCGCTTCCTGACGAAGCGGACTTATCATCCGCTGCTGCTCGAGCTGCCAGACTACCAGTGGCCGGACCTGCGCAGCCTCGCGCTCGGGCTCTGGGATCGCGCCCGCATCTTCATGCGGCGCGTCGGCGGCATCATCCTGTCCCTGATGATCGTCCTGTGGTTCCTCGCGAGCTTCCCGGCGCCGCCGGCCGGCGCGACCGGACCGGCGATCGAGTACAGCTTCGCCGGCATGCTGGGGCGGGCGCTGCACGTCGTCTTCGAGCCGATCGGCTTCAACTGGCAGATCGCGGTGGCGCTCGTGCCGGGCCTCGCGGCGCGCGAGGTGGCGGTGAGTGCGCTCGGTACCGTCTACGCGATGTCGGCGAGCGACGCCGCGCTCGAGGGCGCGTTGTTGCCGGTGATTTCCTCGACCTGGAGCCTCGGGACCGGGCTCTCGCTGCTCGCCTGGTACATCTTCGCCCCGCAGTGCCTCTCGACACTCGCGGTGGTCAAGCGCGAGACGCAGTCCTGGCGCTATCCGCTCATCATGGCGGCGTACCTCTTTGCGCTCGCCTACCTTGCCTCCTTCGTCACCTGGCGGGTCACGCTCGCACTGGCGACATGAACGCCATCGCCGCCGTCATCGTCGTGCTCGCCGTGCTGTCGGTCGCCTGGCAGCTCACGCCGGCGCAGCCGCGGTTCAGGCTCCTGCGTGCGCTGCACGATGCGCTGCCGGCGGAGGGGTTTGCGGCGCGGCTCGGGCGCGGCATCATGGCACCGCTCCTGCGCCGGGCCGCAAGGGGTCTCGGTGGCGGCTGTGGCAGTTGCTCCGCGAATCCCGCGAACCCCGGCGCGAAGTCGCGCCATGCACGTTCACCGCACTGACCAGCTCGACCACGACCATGTCTATCTCGGCGAGCACCACGACCGCAACGCGCGGCGCACCTGGTGGGTCGTCTGGCTGACGCTCGCCATGATGGCCGGCGAGATCGCCGCCGGCACCCTGTTCGGCTCGATGGCATTGCTCGCGGATGGCTGGCACATGGCCACGCATGCCGGTGCGCTCGGCATCGCGGGGCTGGCCTATGCCTATGCACGGCGCCACGCGCGCAGCGCCCGCTTCAGTTTCGGCACCGGCAAGGTCGGCGACCTGGCCGGCTTCGCGAGTGCCTTGATCATGGCGGTGGCCGCGATCTTCATCGCGGTCGAGTCCGTGCAACGAATGTTCCTGCCGGTCACGATCGCGTTCGACGAGGCGATCGCGGTCGCGGTGCTCGGGCTCGCGGTGAACCTCATCAGTGCGGCGCTGCTCGGCTCGGGCCACGAACACCGCCACCAGCACGCCCATGACCATCACGACGACGGGCACGCGCATTCCCATGCGCACGCGGTCGACCAGAACCTGCGTGCGGCCTACCTGCACGTGCTCGCGGATGCGCTCACGTCGATCGCGGCGATCGCCGCACTCGTCCTCGGGCGCTGGCTCGGATGGGCCTGGCTCGATCCCGTCATGGGCCTGGCAGGCGCCATCGTGATCGCCCGCTGGTCCGTGGGCCTGATGCGCGACACGGGAGCGGTGCTGCTCGACGCGGCGGGCGACCCGGTGCTCGCGCGCGCCGTGCGCGCCGCCATCGAAGTCGGCGACGAGAAGGTGAACGACCTGCACCTGTGGCGCGTCGGGCCCGGGCGTCACGCGGCCATCGTCTCGCTGGTCACGGCGGCACCCCTCGAGCCCGACCTCTACAAGCAGCGGCTCGCGCACCTGCCGCAGATCGTGCATGTGTCGGTCGAGGCGCACCGCTGCCCCGATCACCCGCTGCAGGACGGCGCCCCCTGATGGCGCCGGCGAGCCTGCTGCGCCGACGCGGCGACCCTGGCAGCGGCAGGATCGGCGAGATCGAGCTCTTCTTCGACCTCGTGTTCGTGTTCGCCGTCACGCAACTTTCGCATGCCTTGCTCGCTGATCTCACGCTCGCCGGTGCGCTGCGAGCCGGGCTGCTGCTGCTTGCCGCGTGGGAAAGGAAGGCGCTGTCATGAGCCTGCTCGCCATCGCCGCGCTCGAGGCGGCCGTATTCTTCAACGCAAACCTGCATACGGGTGCCGACCAGCCCAAGGGCGCCGACGCGATCGTCGTCGAGGACGGGCGCATCCGCTTTGTCGGGCCCACCGCCCGGGCGCTGCGCCGCGCGCCGCAGGGCGCGCGGCGCGTCGATCTCGCCGGCGCGACCGTGGTGCCGGGGTTCACCGATGCGCATGCGCACCTTTCCGGCATTGGCTTCCGCGAGCTCGAGTTCGACCTCGAGGGCACGGCGAGCCTCGCGGAGCTGCAGCGCAGGCTCGCCTCGCGCGCGGCGAGCACCGCAACGCCCTGGATCACCGGTCGCGGCTGGATCGAATCACGCTGGCAACCCGCGCAGTTTCCGACGCGCGCGGCGCTCGATGCGGTGGTGAAAGACCGCCCCGTGCTGCTGATGCGGGCCGACGGGCACGCCGCAGTGGCGAACAGCCGCGCACTCGCGCTCGCCGGCATCGACGCGCAGACAGCAGATCCGCCGGGTGGGCAGATACTGCGCGATGCCTCGGGCGCGCCGACCGGCATGCTGATCGACGGCGCAGTCTCGCTGGTCGGGAAACTCGTGCCGGGTCCCACCGAGGCCGAGGAGCTGCGCGCCCTGGAGCTCGGGGCCGCGCGCAGCGTGCGCCTCGGCTGGACACAGCTGCAGATCGCGGGCAACACGCGCGCCGAAGTGGCGCGTCTCTGCAAGCTCTACGGCGAGGGCCGCATCCAGCTGCGCCTCTATGACGCGATCGGCGGCCCGGGCGACGACGCGCAGCAGCTGCTCGCCGGCAGGATCGCGCGCCAGCCCTGCGGGGATCGATACACCGTGCGCGGCATCAAGCTTTACATGGATGGTGCGCTCGGTTCGCGCGGTGCGGCGCTGCTCGCGCCCTACAGCGATGCGCCGCCGGGCAAGGGCCTCCTGCTCAACACGGAGGCGGAGTTGTATCCGCTGTTGACCGAGGCGCTGCGGCGGGGCGTGCAGGTCGAGACACATGCGATCGGCGACCGTGCCAACCGCCTCGTGCTCGATCTCTATGAGCGCGCGTTCGCTGCCGTGCCGCCCGCCGCGCGTGCGGTCGCCGAGCCGCGCTGGCGCATCGAGCACGCGCAGCTGCTCGATCCCGCCGACCTGCCCAGGTTCGCCGCTCTCGGCGTGATTGCGTCGATGCAGCCGTCGCATGCGATCAGCGACCTGTATTTCGCGCCGGCGCGCCTTGGGCGGGAGCGGCTCGCGGGTGCGTACGCGTGGCAGAGCCTGCTGAAGTCCGGTGCCGTGGTTGCCGCCGGTACCGATGCGCCGGTCGAGCGTGGCGATCCGATCCAGGAGTTCTACGCCGCCAGCGTGCGCCGTTCGATCGACGGCTACGCAGACGACAACTGGCACCGCGAGGAACGCGTGTCGCGTGCCGCGGCGCTGCGCATGCTCACCTGGGCGCCGGCCTATGCGGCGTTCCAGGAGCAGGACCGCGGCACACTCGAGGTCGGCAAGCTCGCCGATTTCACCGTGCTGTCGCAGGACCTGATGACGGTGCCCGACGAGAAGATCCTCGATACACGAATCGTGATGACCGTGATCGACGGTGAGATTGCGTTCAGCAGCCGCTGATCAGAACCGTTCTCATCCGCGGTTCCGGACGCAGAGGGGGCGTATCATCCGCGTCCCCCGTTTTCCGATGCCCGGAGGTTCCCAGATGAATTCGAACGATCGACTCACCCGTCGCCAGCTGCTGGGCGTGACCGTCACGGCGGCGGCCGGCCTCGCCGGCGCGGCAGCGGTGGCGGCGACGCCCCAGCCCGCGACTGCGGCGTTTCCGCACCTGGACGAGAAGGACCCGCAGGCGATGGCCCTGCACTACGTGCACGACGCCAAGCTCGTCGACCCGAAGAAGAACCCGACCTACAAGCCCGGCCATCACTGCGCGAACTGCCTGCAGGTCACGGGCAAGGCGGGCGACGCCTGGCGCCCGTGCAATATCTTCCCGAAGAAGCTCGTGGCGGCCAATGGCTGGTGCAGTGTCTGGGCCCAGAAGCCGGGCACGACCTGACCACGCGCCAGCGCATCACGAGGCCGCTCATCGCAGCGGCGCTGCTGGCGGGCGCTGCGTGGTGTTCCGCGACGCCCACGATATCCGGTGCGGCTACCGCGGCCGCACCGGATGCGGCGCTGCCACCGATCGTCGACGATACGGGGCGTGCGCTGCCGCTCGCGCGGCCCGCGCGGCGCATCGTCGCGCTCGCGCCCGGCGCCACGGCGCTGCTGTTCGCGGCGGGCGCGGGCGGGCGGGTCGTCGCCACCATCCGTTTCGCCGACGAGCCGGCCGCCGCGCAACGTGTGCCGCGCCTCGGCGACGTGCAGGCGATCGATCTCGAGCGCCTGCTCGCGCTGCGCTCCGACGTCGTCGTCGTCACCGAGGCGATCACATCACCGCTGATGGTCGACCGGGTGCGCGACCTCGGCTTGCCCGTCTACACGACGCGCTACACGCGTCTCGCCGACATCGCGCCGAGCGTGGCGCGGCTCGGGCGACTCGCCGGCACACAGGCGATCGCCGACCGCGAAGCCGCGCGCCTCGCCGCGCAGCTTGCGGCACTGCGCGCCACCTACGCGGCACGCGCGCCGCTCACGGTGCTCTACCAGGTGTGGAGCCACCCGATCTATTCGATCGGCGGGCCGCACATCGTGACCGATGCGCTCACGGTCTGTGGCGCGCGCAATGCCTTCGCCAGCGAGCGGGTCGCCGCGCCCGCGCTCGGCATCGAGGCGGTGCTGGCGCGCAATCCGCAGGTCGTCGTGGTCTCGGCGCCGCACGCCGAAGCCGCGAAGTGGGCGGATGAATGGCGTGCATTCCCGAACCTCGCGGCGACTGCCGCGGACCACCTCTACGTGTTCGATGATCCCAGGCTCGATCGCATGGGGCCGGGCGCCATCGAGGCCACCGCGGGACTCTGTCGGCTGCTCGACGCCGCCCGAACCCGTTCGACCAGTGCCTTCACCTCCCGCGCCACGAGATCGGGGTCCTTGCGCTGAATGTAGTGGTCGCTGCGCTTCGCGATGACATGACGCGCTTCCGGTAATTGCGCCACGAGGTCGAGTTGCATCGCGTCGAGGTGCTTCGCAAAAGGCCCCTCGAGTGCGGCGCGCAACGGCTGCGCAGGCTGAAGTCGCTGGCCGGCGCTCAATACCGTGACCGGCAGCGGACGCAGGCGCGGACTCTGGCGAACTTCCTGTTCAGTCGCCTCCATCGCAGCGAACTCGGCGCGCCCCGCGCCCGGCATGATGCGACTCATCGATTGCATCAGGGACGCGAGTGCCGGGGTCTCGCGTCGCATGGTCGCGGTCTGGTCCCAGTGCGTGGAGTCGACGAGCACGAGGCCCGCAACCTCTTCCGGGAAATTGCGCGCGTAGTACTGCATATAGAGCCCGCCGAGGGAATGGCCGACCAGTACGTACGGAGGTGGGAGCCCCTGTGCGGCAAGCAGCGAGCGAAGCTCGTCGACTACGGCCGCGGCATCACGCGGACCCTCGGCGCGCGGGCTACCTGCGTAGCCCGCGCGGTTGTACGTGAATGTTCGGGTGGCCCGGCTCACTTGCGCGACGACATCGTTCCAGGGTGCCATCGTGTCGCCAAGGCCTGATTCGAACACGACCAGGGGTTCGCCGGTCCCCGCGAGACGGAAGCGATGCGTGGTACTGCCTTCCGCCCTGTCGCGAGCCACCGCGATGGTCGTACAGGCGGGCAGCAATGCCAGGACAGCGACTATCGCCAATCCTGCAACCGATGCGGTAGTCATCGCGCTCCCCTGTCGGCAAGCAGCATTACCTGCGCCGCGGCATTCACCATGGCATCGGTGGTGCGGCCGGAATCGTCGTATGCGTTGACGAGGGTGATCACGGCGCGGTCCCGTTGTGGCTGCAGGACCACCAGCGCGTCGAAGGTTCCTGCGCTTCCTTGATGGGTGATCGAAGGCACGTCGTTCAATGAGCCGAAAGCCCATCCAAGCGAATACTCGCCGCGCGCGCGGTGCAGTTCAGCGAACGTTTCCTCACGCAACAAGCGTGGCCGTCCACGCAACGCGCGCAGGTGGAGCTGGATGAAGCGCGCGTAATCGCGCACCGACATGCTGACGTTCCCGACGGGCGCCAGGAATTCGGGGAATGCATTCCCGGGCGCATCCGGGTCGTTGGGGAGCGGCACGCCGTCGACCAGCATGTGACCCCAGGGCTGCGACTGCCCACCGGCACCGGGCCATCCGAAACGTGCATCGATTCCGAGAGGCCGGAAGAGGCGGTGCGCCATCAGCACATCCCAGCGGCTTCCGGTCACGCGCTCGAGCATCGCGGCTGCGACGACAAAGTCCGCGTTCGAGTAGAGCGACGTGCCGTACGCCACCGGCGGCGGCTGGCTCATCGCCCAGGCAGCGAATTGCACGCGCTGCTCGACCGGGGAACCGGAAAAGGGCGGTACGGCCGAAATTTCTTCCAGGTCCGTGAACGCAATGAAGCCGGCGCGATGGGCAAGCAGGTCCTGCAGCTCGACCCGCGCGTACGCAGGCTGCATGACGGGGCGAATTTCGGGCAGGACGTCGATGACGCGGGTATCCCAAGCCAGCAAGCCGTCCTCGACTGACAGGGCGATGAGAGTCGCCAGCATGGCCTTGGCGTTCGATCCGAGATGGAAGCGGTCCTCAGGGGCAATCTCTTTCGTGTCGTCGGCTCGGCGCGTGCCGCCCACCGCCGTGACAATTCCGTTCGACGTGACGTAGGCAATCGCGGCACCGGGCGAGCCGGAATCCGATCGCAGTCCGGCCGCCGTGGCACCAAGCGCCAGGGAGTCGACCGCGTCGAATCGGCAGGCGGCGGCGCCCACGACAATGGTGATGCCAAGGCCGATGGCCGAGGCGAGTGAGGTTGGTCTTTGCATGGGGAGCTCCGTTTTGAGGTGGAAAACGCAGCGCATGCTCGAGCTGGCGGCCCCCGGAGGTCCCTCGATCCGATCGGATGGAGGTTTCAGCCGGTCGGATTGCCCATGCGGCGGTAGCGGCCGGGCGTCGAACCGAAGAATTTGCGGAACGAAGCGTTCAGGGCGCCCTGCGAATTGAAACCGGCGGCGAGGCCGATTTCGAGGACATTGCGCCCGCCGTAAGCCGGGTCATCGAGGCAACGGCGCACTTCGCGCGCGCGTAACTCGTTGATGAAGTCGAAGAAAGTCTTGCCGTAAGCGTCGTTGAGCAGCTGGGAGAGATGGTGCGTGGTCATCCCGGCCCGGGTCGCGAGTACCCCGAGCGTGAGGTCGTTCTCGAGCCAGGGCTTCTCGAGCTCCATCAACTCGTCCAGCCTTGCCTTGAGCATTGCCATTTTTTCCGCGTCGAGCCCGGATCGCTCGTAGCGGGCGGCGGGCGGGGAAGGCACCGCAGGCAGGGCCGGCGGCAGGTCGCGTGGCCGTGGAGCGAGAGCGGTCCGTACTGCGGCCTCGCGATGCCGCCAGCCCGCAAGCCCGAGCAGGTACAACGCGAAGGGCACCACCGCCGCGGCGAGATTGCGCAGGGCCGGGTAGGGCGCAAAGACGCTGGCCGCCCACGCGAGCCAGATACAGAAATTGATGGCGAGCAGCACACTGAGCCAGCGCAGGCCGATGCGTTCGAGCGCCGAGAACTCGCGGGCCAGCGACTCACGGTGGCGGCGCACGATCACGAGTGACGCAATCCAGTAGCCGAGCACGTGAAGGACGGCGATCACCAGGACCCAGTCGATCGCGATCGGCGCGCGCGCGTAATCGCTTTCGAGCGAGGCGCGCTTCTCCGCCACGGGCGCGAACCAGAACGGCGCGAGCAGCAATACGATGATGAGGGCGGGAATCCCGTGCGCGAATAGCGCCGCGGCACGCGGTCTGTCGCGCCCCGTCATGCGGCACACGTAGATGTATGTGAGAGGACCCACGACGAATATCAGCCAGTCGAAGAGGTGCCCGAGTGAGACGTGCTGCAACGGAACGCGTGCATCGTCCAGGAGGTCCTGCAAGGACAGCATTGCGACCGAGAAGACGAGCGCGCCGAGCCAGTGATGCGCTTGACGAACGGGCACTCCGCTCGCAAAAAGGAGCGCCGCGAGGAAGAGCCCCAGCGCGCAGCCGGCCGCGGCGAAGAACGCCGAAAGGGGGATCACGGTCCTCTCGTGGCTGTCACGGCTTCCGAATCCTGTCGTCCCGACGCGCGCTGGCGAAGCCCGCGCGCGTCAGAGTTCAATCGCGGAAATTCTCGAACTGCAGCGGCCGGTCGAGCTGCGCCTTCTTCAGCAGGGCAATCGCCGCCTGCAGGTCGTCGCGCTGCTTGCCGGTGATGCGCACCTTCTCGCCCTGGATCGCGCTCTGCACCTTCAGCTTCGAATCCTTCACCAGCTTCGAGATCTTCCTGCCGGTCTCGTGATCGATCCCGTGGCGCAGCAATACCTGCTGGCGCGCCGCCGCGAGGTTCGTCTCGGCATCCTGTTCCTCGAGGCAATTGACGTCGATGCCGCGCTTGCCGAGCTTCACTTTCAGGATGTCGAGCATCTGCTTC
>CAZRLI010000068.1:0-8742 GCA_964600535.1 uncultured Steroidobacteraceae bacterium
CGGTGATCGGGTCGCGGATCACGCCGCTCTCGAACTTCTTGACGCGCGCGACTTCGCGCGCCTGCGCCTCGACGGTCATGCTCTTGTGGATGATGCCGATGCCGCCTTCCTGTGCCATCGTGATCGCGAGGCGCGCTTCGGTCACCGTATCCATGGCGGCCGACATCAGCGGGAGATTCAGGCGGATTGCGCGGGTGAGCTGGGTCGAGAGGTCGACTTCGCGCGGCAGGACTTCCGAGTAGGCGGGAACTAACAGGACATCGTCGAAGGTGAGGGCTTCTTCGAGGATACGCATCGCGGGGGTTTGTCCAAGGGAATTGGACGCCGCATTGTACGCACCGGCCGGCCGGCCGTAAAGGCGGGTTGGCGCCGTTACAATGGACCGGCCCATGGCCCAGGAACGCAACGTCTACACGGTCAGCCGCCTCAATCGCGAGGTGCGCCTGCTGCTCGAGCAGGGGCTCCCGGGCGTCTGGGTGGAGGGCGAGATCTCGAACCTCGCGCGCCCCTCCTCCGGGCACTGGTATTTCTCGCTGAAGGACCGGGACGCACAGGTCCGCTGCGCGATGTTCCGGCAGAAGAACGGCGGCGTGAAGTTCCAGCCGAAGGACGGCCTGTCGGTGATCGCGCGCGGGCGAGTGAGCCTGTATGAGCCGCGCGGCGACTTCCAGCTGATCGTCGAGCACCTCGAGGAGGCAGGTCTCGGCGCACTGCAGCGGGAATTCGAGCGGCTGCGCGACCAGCTCAGGGCCGAGGGCCTCTTCGATGAAGGCCGCAAGCGGCCGTTGCCTGCGGTGCCACGGCGGATCGGTATCGTGACCTCGCCCACCGGGGCGGCCGTGCGCGACATCCTGCACGTACTGGCGCGACGCTTCCCGCCGGCCGCGGTGCTCATCTATCCGACGCCGGTGCAGGGTGCGGCGGCCGTGCCCGGCATCCTCGCGGCACTCGAGCTCGCGGCGCGGCGCCAGGACTGCGACGTGCTGATCGTCGCCCGTGGGGGCGGTTCGCTCGAGGACCTTTGGGCGTTCAACGACGAGCGCGTTGCGCGCGCCATCCGCGCGCTGCCGATGCCGGTAGTCACGGGTGTCGGCCACGAGGTCGACTTCACGATCGCGGATTTCGTCGCGGACCTGCGTGCACCGACGCCATCGGCCGCGGCCCAGCTCGCCGTGCCGGACGGACGCGCCTGGCTGCAGGCACTGGTGAGCCTTGAGCAACGCGTATTCACCGCTGGCAATCGCCTGTTGCGCGAGGCGGCCGCCTCGCTCGCCCGCCTCGGGCAGCGCATGCACCGGGCGTCGCCCGCGGTGCGTGTCGCGCAGGCGGCGCAGCGCATGGATGAACTCGAGCAGCGCCTTGCGCTCGCCGTCCGCTCGAGTCTCCTCGCGCAGCGACACCGCAGCGCAGGGCTCGCGCATCGCCTGCTCGCGGCCTCGCCCGCGGCCCGCGTGCAGGCGGGTGTCGCGCGCTGCGCGGCACTCTCGGCCCGCCTCGAGTTCGCGATGCACGGGCAGCTGGCCCGCGGCCTCCATCGCCTCGATCTCGCCAGCCGCACGCTCGACGCCGTAAGCCCGCTCGCGACACTGCAGCGCGGCTTCGCCGTGGTCACGCGCGCGACCGACGGCGCACTCGTCACGGATGCCGCCAGGCTCGCGGCAGGTGATACCCTCGTCACGCGCCTCGCGACGGGTCAGTTCCGCTCGCGTGTCGTGGAGGAATAATGCGCGGACACTGGACGATCCCGGCCGCAGTCGCGGCGGTGGCTTGCACCGCCGCCCTGGCGGCTGCCGCAGGGGCCGCGGACACGGTGCTGCCCCGCGCGAGCGCAACGCCGGGCGGCGTGGTGTTCGTCGACGCGGGCCCGGCGAGCGCGAACGACGGCGTCGCGCCGGTCGTGACGCTCGACGGCGTACGCACGATGGTGGTGCGCGAGGGAGACCGCTGGACAGCCGTGGTCGGCCTGCCGCTGTCGCAGGTGGCGCCCGCGACGGTCGAAGTGGCCGTCAAGGCGCGCGACGGCAGCGAGCGGCGCGTCGGCATCGATCTCGTCGACAAGCAGTACGCGACGCAGCGACTGAAAGTGAAGCCGGGCCAGGTGAATCTTTCCAGCGAGAACCTCGCGCGCGTCGAGGCGGAGCGTGCGCGCATCCAGGCCGCCCTCGCGACGTTCTCGCCCGAGGCGCCCGCGACGCTGCTGCTGCGCCAGCCCGTGCCGGGCCCGCGCTCGAGCTCCTACGGGCTGCGCCGCGTGTTCAATGGCGAGGCGCGCAACCCGCATACCGGGATGGACATCGCGGCACCGACCGGCACGCCCGTCATCGCGCCCGCCGGCGGCCGTGTGCTCGACACGGGCGACTATTTCTTCAACGGCAACACCGTCATCATCGACCACGGCCAGGGCCTCGTGACGATGTACTGCCACCTCTCGGCGATCGGCGTCGTACCGGGGCAGGATGTCGCTGCGGGGGACGTGCTCGGCAAGGTGGGCGCCACCGGCCGCGTGACCGGACCGCACCTGCACTGGGGCGTGATCCTGAATCGCGCCTCGGTGGATCCGGCGCTATTTCTGCCGCTGGCCGCGCCCGCGCCGGCGCGCTGAGTCGTACGGGTTCGAGTCCGTCCGGAACTCGACCGCCACCGGCGAAGCGAACAAGTCGAAGGTCTCGCGGAACACGTTCGCGAGGTAGCGCCGGTAGGCATCGGGCACGTGCTTCGTCTGGTTGCCGTGGATCACGATGCGCGGCGGATTGCGCCCGCCCTGGTGCGCGTAGCGCAGCTTGATGCGCCGGCCGCGCACCAGCGGCGGCTGGTGCTGCGTCATCGCGCGTTCGAGCGTCTTGGTGAGCTCGGGCGTGCGCATCTCGCGCATCGCACCGTCATAGGCGCGGATCGCAGCCTGCGCGAGTTCGCCGACGCCGGTGCCGTGGCGCGCCGAGATGAAATGCACCGGCACGAAGGGCGCGAAATCGAGCTTCAGCGCAATCTTGCCGCGGATCTCCTCGCGCTGCTCCAGCGGGATGTTGTCCCATTTGTTGACCGCGATCAGCAGCGCCCTGCCCCGCTCGAGCGCGAGTCCGAGGACGCTCGCGTCCTGTTCGCCGACCGTGTCGTGCGCGTCGAGCACGACGACGACCACGTGCGCCTCCGCGATCGCCTGCAGCGTCTTCGATACGCTCGCGCGCTCGATCGCGTCGTCGATCTTCGCGCGCCGGCGCACGCCGGCAGTGTCGATCAGCAGGAACTCGCGCCCGTCGCGGGTGAACGGCACGAAGATACTGTCGCGCGTCGTGCCCGGCAGGTCGCTCGCGATCACGCGCTCCTCGCCGAGCAGCCGATTCACCAGGGTCGACTTGCCGACGTTGGGGCGGCCGATCACGGCGATGCGGATCGCGTCGCGCGCGGGATCGGCGGTCTCGGCCGCGATGTCGGGCGCGGCGAATTCGCCCGCGAACACGGCAGCCATCAGCTCGTGCGCGCCCTGCCCGTGGGCCGCCGAGATCGGCACCGGCTCGCCAAAGCCAAGGCCGTGGAACTCCGCCACCGCGACGTCGCTGTCGAGGCCCTCGGCCTTGTTGGCCGCGAGCACGACGCGCTTGCCCGAGCGGCGCAGCTGGCGTGCAATGAATTCGTCCTGGGGCGTGATGCCGGCGCGCGCATCGACGATGAAGACCAGATGGTCGGCCTCGGCCACCGCGCGCCCGGTCTGCTCGCGCATCGGGGACTCGATCCCCGCGGGTTGCTCGACGATACCGCCCGTGTCGATCACCACATAGGCGGTCGGCCCGACCTTGCCGTAGCCATACTGCCGGTCGCGCGTGACGCCGGGCACGTCGGCGACGATGGCGTCACGCGTGCGCGTCAGCGCATTGAAGAGCGTGGACTTGCCGACATTGGGGCGGCCGACGAGGGCAACGACAGGCAGCATGCCGGCACCGTGCGCCCTGCGGCGTCAGGCCTTCGCCCGGAACGCGCTCACGCGGCCGTCGTCGTTGATCACGATGACGGTGTCGCCCGAGACGACCGGCGGGTTCGATACGCGGGTACCGCCCGACTTGACGCGCGCGGCAATCTCGCCGGTCGCCTTGTCGAGGAAATGCACGTAACCCTCGAAGTCGGCCACGACGATGTAGTTGCCGAGCACGGCGGGGGCCGAGAGGCCGCGGTACGCGAGCAGCTTCTGCCGCCAGGTCTCGCCGCCCGAACGGCTGTCCATGGCCACGACGTCGCCTTCCGAAGTCGAGACATACAGGTGATCGCCCTCGAGCGCGAGGCCGCGGTAACTCGACAGGTCACGCGACCACCAGATCTGCCCATTGTCGAGGGCGAGCATCGCGATGCGGCCCTGGAAGCCCACGGCGAACACGTTGTCGCCCGCGATGGCCACCCGCGAATCGATGTCGCTCAGGCGCTCGAGCTCGGTGCGCCCGCGCGGCGGCGCTACCGCTGATTCCCACAGCACGGCACCGTCGCGCAGGCTCACGCCGACCACCTTGCCATTGTCGAATCCGCACACGACCACATCGCCGGCGAGGACCGGAGTCGCGACCCCGCGCAGGGTGAGGCGCGGAATCTGCTGCTCGGCACTCCACAGCTCATGGCCGTCCTCGCGGGCGAGCGCGACCAGCCGCCCATCGACCGTACGCACGACGACGGCGGACGGCGCAACGAGCGGCGCCGACAGCACCTCTCCGCGGACGTGCACCTTCCAAAGGAGGTTGCCGGTATCGGCCGACAGCGCGAACACCTCGCCCTTGCTGGAGCCGACCGCGACGATCGTCGCATCGGCGCCTGCGCTGCCGCTCAGCGGTGCCTTGGTCTTCGCCTGCCAGAGCGACTTGCCGTTCGCGAGTGCGAGCGCATCGACTTCGCCGCCATGGCCAGCCGCGTACACCCGGTCCCCGACGATGGTCGCCCCGAGCCCGAGGCGCAGGGTGGCATCGCCGCCGCCCACGCTCGCGTCCCAGGCCCGCACGACGGCCAGTGTCTGCCTGAAATCGACCAGCTCGGCGGGCGGATTGACCTCCTTGTCCTTCGAACAGGCCGCCAGGATGAGCAGCAGGGCTGCGCAGGCAATGCGGCGCACGTCAATTCACCTTCGCGGGCGCCGCTGCGGGCACCGCTGCGGGTGTCGCGGCTCCGGCCGGCTCGAGCGCATTGATCTTAAGTTCGAGCAGGCCGGGGTCGATCACGCCCGTGCCCGCCCCCTCGCGCGCGGCACGATAGGCCGTGAGCGCGGCGCCCTTGTCGCCCTTGGCGAGCAACGCATCGCCACGGATCTCCTCGAAGCGCGGCCCGAATGCACCGCCCTCGCCGGCCTTGACGAGCGCAAGCGCCTCGTCGGGCTTGCCCTGCTCGAGGTAGACGCGCGCGAGGCGGCCGCGCGCCACGACGGCGAGTTCCGCATCGCCGGAGCCGTCCATCACCCGCTTCAGGCGCCCGGCGGCCTTGTCGAACTCGCGCGCATCGATCTCGACACGGGCGGCGAGCAGGTCTGCCTGGTCGGCGTAGGGCGACGTACCATGGTCCCGCCGCAACTCGTCGACGAGCGCGAGGCCACGCGTGCGGTCGTTGCGGCCGAAGGCATCGAGCGCCTGTTCATAGCGGCCGCTCGCCTCATTGGCGAGCCGCTCGACGCGCTCCTTCCAGATGCGCCAGCCCGCGAGCGCGAGCACGCCGAGCACGACACCGCCCACGATCCAGATGGCGTTCTCGCGCAGCCAGCGCTTGACGAACTCCCACTGTTCGCTCTCCGACATGAATTCGTCCACCGGTCACTCCTTCAAAACCGCCTCGAGCCGGGTGCTCACCTCGGCCATCGGGCATTCGATCTGTTGCGCCTCGCCGCGCAGGTCCTTGATGGCGACCACGCCGCGTTCGACTTCGCTTTCCCCGAGCACCACCGCAAGGCGTGCGCCACTGCGGTCGGCGCGCCGGAACAGCGCCTTGAAGTTCCCGCCCCCGAGGCCCAGGGCGATGCGCCGCCGCGGCAAGCCGTCACGCAGGCCCTCCGCGAGCGCGAGGCCGGCCGCCGCGGCACGATCGCCCTGCGTGACGATGTAGACATCCGGCGCCTGCGCCTCGGGAACGACCTGCGCCTGGCGCAGGAGTTCCACCACGCGTTCCATCCCCATCGCAAACCCGATCGCCGGGGTCGCCTCGCCGCCGAGCTGGGCGATGAGGCCGTCGTAGCGGCCGCCCGAGCACACCGCGTCCTGCGAGCCGAGCGCGTCGGTCGTCCACTCGAAGACCGTGCGCGAATAGTAATCGAGCCCGCGCACCAGGCGCGGATTGATGCCAAAGTCGACGCCCGCGGCGCGCAGTGCCGCCTGCAGCGCCTCGAAATGCGCCCGCGAGTCCGGGTCGAGGTGATCGACGATCAGCGGCGCGCCCGCGATGATGGCCTGCATCCCGGGATGCTTGCTGTCGAGGATGCGCAGCGGATTGCCGCGGAGGCGCCGCCGGCTGTCCGCGTCGAGCGCGGCCTCGTGCCCGCGGAAATAGCCGACCAGCTTCTCGCGATACAGCGCCCGCGACTGCGGCGTACCGAGCGAATTGAGCTGCAGTTTCAAGCGCGTCAGGCCGAGCATGCGCCACAGGCGCGCAATCATGACGACCAGCTCGGCATCGACGTCCGGGCCTTCGTAGCCGAGCGCCTCGACGTCGAACTGGTGGAACTGCCGGTAGCGGCCCTTCTGCGGGCGCTCATGGCGGAACATCGCCCCGATGCACCAGAGCTTGTGCTTCTGCCCGCGCAGCATGCCGTTGGAAATCGCCGCGCGCGCGATGCCCGCGGTCGCCTCGGGTCGCAGCGTCAGGCTGTCGCCGCCCTGGTCGGCAAAGGTGTACATCTCCTTCTCGACGATATCGGTGAACTCGCCGATCGAACGCTTGAAGAGGTCCGTGTGCTCGACGATCGGCACGCGGATTTCCTCGTAGCCGTACATCGCCACCAGCTCGCGCAGCGTCGCTTCGAGGTGCTGCCACAGGCCGACCTCGGCGGGCAGCACGTCGTTCATGCCGCGGATGGGTTGCACGCCGCCGCTCATGGCGGCGGGCCCAGCGCGCCACCCGCGGCCACGGCGAAACTGGCGCTGCGGCCCCGGCGCAATCCCGCCGGCACCTCGACCGCCCGGCCGTCCACTGCCACGGCGACTCCGTCGGCGTACCCCAGCAGCACGCGCAAGGGCGCGGTGCCGCTCAGTGACAGGCTCCCGGGGGCACGTGCGAGATCGTAGTAGAGACGTTTGCCGCCCGCGTCGTAAACCTCGACCCAGGAATCGCTGCGGACCGCGAGCGCCAGCTGCACGCTGCCGGGTCCCGGCGACATCGGCGACATGGGCGACATCAGCGCCTCGGGCACCGCCTCGGCCGCAGGCGTTGCCACGGGTGCGACGGGCTGGGGTGATCCGGGCTTCACCGCCGTGGCCGCCGGCACCGCGCGCGGCGGGGTGGCGGTCGGCAGGCCCTTCAATGCCAGCCAGATGCCCGCGATCACCGTGGCGGCAACGATGACGCCGATCACGGGCCCGGCGAGCTGTCGGGGTGCGCGCACCGGCTCGGTGGCCCTGAGCTGCGCCACGTCGGGTTGCGCGCTCGCGGCGACCTGGGCGCCATAGGCGTCGAGCAATTCATTGGCCGGCGCGTCGAGCAGTTCCGCGTAGCGACGCAGGTGGCCGCGCACGTAGACCGGCGCACCGAGCACCGCGAACTCCTCCGCTTCGAGCGCCTCGATCATGCGCGGCTCGAGGTGCAGCTTGGCGGCCGCCTGCAGCGAACTGAGGCCCGCGCGCTCGCGCGCGGCGCGCAGCCGCGCGCCGACGCTGGGGCCTGGGGTCGCGCCGCGGGGGTCGGTCATCCGGGATTGCGGGTCGTGGTGCCCAGTGCCCGCGCCTGGTCGGAATCGGGGAAATCAATGCGCAGGCGGCGCGAAAACTTCTCCTCGGCGAGCCTGTCCCCGGTGGCACGCGCAATCCTCACGCGCAGCAGCAGCAGCTCGGGCGTGGCACGGAATGACTCGAGGAAACGGTCGACATCCGCGCGAGCCTCGGCCGTGGCACCCTGCTGCAGGCGCAGGTCGCCGAGCTGGAAGACGGCCTCGGCGCTGTTCGGCATCACCTGCAGGGCGCGCAGGAAGCTCTTTTCGGCCTCGGCGTGGCGGCCGGCCCCGCGCAGGCACACGCCGGCGTTGGTGTAGGCCGCCGCGGGCGTGCGATAGAGCGGATTGCGGGCGGCGGACTCGAAGCGCCTGACGCCCTCGTCGGTGCGACCGTGGCGGCACAGGTAGATCGCGTAGTTGTTCTCGATCTCCGGGTCCTTCGGCGCCAGGCGCAATGCCGTGGCGTACTGCCGGTCGGCCGCCTTCGAATCCCCGAGTCGCTCGTACAGCAGGCCGAGCGCGCTGTGCACGGCCGGGCTCGACGGGTCCTGCTTCTCCGCGCGCTCGAGCTTCTCCTTCGCGAGCGGCAGGTTGCCCTGCTTCAGGTAGGCGAAGCCGAGCTGCACGTTGTAGTCGGCGGCGCTCTTGCCTGACCGCTCAGGCCCGCTCGTGCTCGTCACGCAGGCCGCGAGCAGCAGCACCGACAAGGACCCAAGAATGCCCGCCGCCGCCCGGATTGCGCTCATGTCGATACCGCCACGCCGATCAGTTTGTTGCCGAGGCGCACCGTGGCGCGGTCCGGGACGCGGCCGGCGAGCTGGCCGCAGGCCGCGTCGATGTCGTCGCCGCGCGTGCGGCGGATC
>CAZRLI010000069.1:0-8675 GCA_964600535.1 uncultured Steroidobacteraceae bacterium
CCGCGCGTTCGTCGCGGGCTCGATGAGCTCGAGGCGGCGCTGCAGCAGTCGCGCCGGCAGCGCGAATCCGGCGTGCTCAACGTGAGCATGCTGTCTTCATTCCTGCAGAAGTGGCTCACGCCGCGGCTCGGCGCGCAGCGCGAGCACCTGCCCGACATCGAGTTGCGCGTGCACACCTCGCGGGAAGCCGTCGACTTCGCGCGCAGCGATTTCCACGCGGTGATCCGCCTCGGCACGGGCAACTATCCGGGGCTCTACTTCGAGAAACTGATGGACGACTGGCTGGTGCCCGTCGCGACGCCCGCGCTGATCAAGAAGCACGGCAAGGTCCCCTGCACCAGGGACCTGAGCGCGTTTCCGCTGCTCTACAGCTCGGACGAACCCTGGTCGGCGTTTGTCTCCGACGAATCCGCGAAATCCGCGCGGACCAAGCCGGCCATGCTGGATGATTCCGCCTCGGTGATCTCGGCCGCGCTCGAGGGGCTCGGCTTCGCGGTGGCGCGCTGGTCGCTCGTGGAACGCGACATCGCCAGCGGCCGGCTGGCGATTGCCTGCGATGTCGTGCGCCAGTTCCGCTTCTCCTACTATTTCATCTGCCCCGAGTCCTACGCGACCATGCCGAAGGTGGTGCGCTTTCGCGACTGGCTGCGCGCCGAGGCCGCGCGACATCCTCTGCCGCCCCCGCTGGCGGCTGCGCAGCGGCTGGGCGGGTAGGCGCAAGTCCCGGGGCTATTCGGTCCTGGACACGCTGACCGAGAGGAGCTCGCCGAGCGCACTCACCTCGACCTCGACGCGCATCGGATGGCAGCAGACCTGGCAGTCCTCGATCCAGCTGCGATCGGCGCTCGTGAGGTCGACCGGCGTGCCGGACACTTCGCCGCAATGCGGGCACTGGATCTCCGCGAATGCGCGCAGGTCGGACGCGGGCGCCCCGGCGGGCTCGAAGACCGGCTCGAGGCCATACATCTCGTCGACGCGCGAAGGGTCGGTGACGAGATCGACGAGCGGATGGCGGCGTGGCATGCATGCACAGCATACGGCGGGACGCCCGTGTTGCGCGATGAAGCGAGCAACCGAACAGGCGCCGCGTGCATCCAACTGTACGAGACACAGGTATCAACCCCCGGTACCTCAGAGGAGTACAGGTCATGCGGAACATCTTCATCGGCGCGGCGGCACTTGCGGCGCTGGCGGGCAGCGCGGTGCTGCATGCCGCCACGGGCGCAAACACCGTGCAGCATTCGGTCGCCGTCCACTTCAACGGGCGCAGCGCCGACAGCGCGGATGGCGCAAAGGCGCTCTACGCGCGCCTGCGGGCCGCTGCGAAAACGGCGTGTGGCACCGATCCCGGGCGGGATCTCGATGCGCGCACGGATTTCAATGCCTGCCGGGCCGACGCATTGTCGGCTGCGGTTGCCGAGGTCGGCAGCCGTACGCTCACGGCGCTGCATCGTTCGAGCGTCTCGCCGCTCGAGCTGGCCCGGTTCGACAGCGTAGCCAAGACCCGCTGAGGCGGGCGGCAGGGCGTCAGCCTCCCGCGGCGCCCTGCCCTTTTTTGCCGGATGTTTCCGGCAGCAGCAGCGCGCCGACCAGCACGCTCATGGCCGCAACGGCCACCGGATACCAGAGGCCCGCGTAGATGTTGCCGGTCGCGGCCACGATCGCGAACGCGGTCACCGGCAGGAAGCCGCCAAACCAGCCATTGCCGATGTGGTAGGGCAACGACATGGCCGTGTAGCGGATGCGTGGCGGGAAGAGCTCGACGAGCCAGGCGGCGATCGGGCCGTAGACCATGGTGACGAGGATCACGAGCCAGGTCACGAGCGCAATCACCACCGGGTAGTTGACGCGGCTCATGTCGGCGCGCGCCGGATAGCCGGCGGCATCGAGGGCCGTGCGCAGTGCGCTGCGCACGGCCGCGGCGTCGCCGGTCGCGGCGAGGACGACGGCCGCCGGGCCGCTGCCGATGCGCACGGTCACGGCTGCGCCGGGCGGGGCGCTCTCGTTGCCGTACGGGACGCCGGCCTTCGCGAGCGCGGCCTTCGCGACATCGCAGGGATGGGTGAATACCTTGCGGCCCAGCGGATCGAACTGGAATGCACAGCTCGCCGGGTCGGCCACCACGACGACCGGCGCCGCGGTGACGGCGGCATCGAGCGCCGGATTGGCCGCGTGGGTCAACGCCCGGAATGTCGGGAAGTAGGTCAGCACGGCGAGCGCGCAGCCGCTGAGCACCACGGCCTTGCGCCCGACCCGGTCGGACAGCGCCCCGAAGACGATGAAGAACGGCGTCGCGAGCGCCAGCGAGACGATCATCACGATCGTCACCGCCTGCGCGTCGAGCTGCAGCACCTTCTCGAGGAAGAACAGCGCGTAGAACTGCCCGCCGTACCACACGACCGCCTGCCCGGCCGTCGCGCCCACGAGCGCGAGCAGCACCAGGCGCAGGTTCTCGCGCCGGCCGAACGCCTCGGCGAGCGGCGCCTTCGACAGCCTGCCCTCGCGGCGCATCCCGACGAACACCGGCGATTCCTCGAGCTGCAGGCGGATGTACACCGAGATGCCGAGGAGCACGGTCGAGAGCAGGAACGGCACGCGCCAGCCCCAGGCCTCGAAGGAATCACCGAGGAGCAGGCGGCAGGCGAGGATCACGATGAGCGACAGGAAGAGGCCGAGCGTCGCGGTGGTCTGGATCCAGCTCGTGTACAGGCCGCGGCGCCCCTCGGGAGCGTGCTCGGCCACGTAGACGGCCGCACCACCGTATTCGCCGCCCAGTGCCAGCCCCTGCAGCAGGCGCAGCGCCACCAGCAGGATCGGCGCCGCGACTCCGATCGACGCGTAGGACGGCAGGAGGCCCACGAGCGCCGTCGAGGCGCCCATGATGACGATCGTGATGAGGAAGGTGTGCTTGCGCCCCACGAGGTCGCCGAGCCTGCCGAAGACCAGCGCGCCGAAGGGCCGCACGAAGAAGCCCGCGGCGAATGCGAGCAGCGCGAAGATGAAGCCGGTCGTCTCGTTGACGCCGGAAAAGAACTGCCGCGAGATGATCGCCGAAAGCGAGCCGTACAGGTAGAAGTCGTACCACTCGAACACCGTGCCGAGCGACGATGCGAAGATGACCCGGCGGTGCGCGCGATCGATGCCGCGCGGCCCGCTCAACTGCCAACCCACCAGGCGACGAATTCCTCGAAGCCGATTGCACCGTCATCGTCGTGGTCGGCGCCCTGGAAGGCCAGCTGGCACTCTTCCTTCGACAGGTCTTCGTCGAGATCGGCCAGCAGCTCGCAGAATTCCCCGAACGCGATCCGCCCGTCGCCGTCGCCGTCGTACTCATGGAAACGCTCGCGCAGTTCCGCGACCGCCTCCGGTGACATTGCGCCCATGCCAGCCCCCCTTGCTTCATTAAAGCCCGAGCGCCGCGCTGCGTACAATACGCCGGTGAAAAACATGTCCGGCAAGCCGGTCCCCGTGCGGGTCGGCCGTGAAACCAGGGGTCGCGGCGGCAAGGGTGTCACGGTCATCACCGGCCTCAGGCTGTCGCTGGCCGAGCTCGAAGCCCTCGCGGGCGACCTGAAGCGCCGCTGCGGGTGCGGAGGCACGGTCAAGCAAGGGGTGATCGAGATCCAGGGCGATCAGCGCGATCCGATCGTCGCGGCGCTGCGCGCGCGCGGCTTCGACGCCAAGCGGTCCGGGGGCTGACGGAGCCGGGAGCGGGTGCCGGGATTCCGGCACCCTGCCGACCCTTCAGAACAGCACGCCGTCGTCGTCCTTGCCGAGCATCGCCTTCCTCACCATCGGAATCGGCGGGCCACCATAGGACAGGAACTCGTCGTGGAACTGCTTCCACGCCCCGCGGCCTCCGCGCGTCGAGGTCCAGTCGGTGCGCAGCTTCATGATCATCAGCTTGCCCAGCGTGTAATTGAGATAGGCCGGATCATAGGTGCCGCGTGCCGCCTGCTGGCGCGCGTTGCCCGGGTCCTGGAAGGCCTGCCCACGGAACATCTGCTCGGACTGCTCGACCGTCATGCCGCCGGTGTGCAGGCCGATCGCCGACAGGAAGCGCACGTTGCGCAACAGGGCGTTCGACAGCTGGCCGACGTGCGCTTCCGCGTCGCCGGCGTCGAGCCCCATGTCCCACATCATCTCTTCCGTGTAGTGCGCCCAGCCCTCCGCGAAGGCGTAGCCGACGAACAACCGGCCGAGCATCGACTGCGACTCGTTCGCATGCAGGAAGTTGAGGAAGTGGCCCGGCCACACTTCGTGCACCGAGGTGAACAGCAGGTCATCCGCGCCCGGGATATAGGCGAGCTGGTCCGCCTTGCTCCAGGCCGGATCGGGCGGCGCGATGTAGTAGATCGCCGGCAGCGGCTTCTCGAACGGCCCCGGGATCTCGATGTACGCCGAGTTGGCACGGTTGTAGGGCGGCGCCTCGCGCACCAGCGCCTGTTCCTCGTTCGGCACCGACACGACGTTCTTGTCGATCACGAACTTGCGCAGTTCGACCAGCTGTTCGGTCGCCGCCGCGACCGGCCCGCCCTTCGGTTTGTGCGCATTCAGCTTCCCGAAACAGTCGGGAATCGACTTGCCCGGCGCGAACTTCCCGCAGGCCTCGGCCACCGCGGCCAGGTTGCGATCGAGGTCGGCGCGGCCGATCTTCTCGAGCTCGGCGAGCGGGGTCGTCACGCCCTCCGTCATCGCCAGCATCTGCGCGAATTTCTCCGCGCCGAGCGCGAACCCCTGCGTGGCGGTGGCGCGCTGGGCCTCGAAATGCCGGGCGAGGTCGCGCATCGCAGCGGCGGCCGCCTGGTTCGCGCCCTTGAAATCGGCCTGCAGCGCCGGATCCTGCACCGAAGCAAAGATCTTCGGCACGTCGCTTTCGAAGAAACTCGCGTAGCCCGCGAAGCCCGAGATGGCGCGCTCGACGTAGGTCCGCGGCATCGGCAGGCGCAGGTTTTCCTTGACCAGCGCCGCGGCCGCGGGCACGGCCTTCGCGTAGGCCACGTAGGCACGCATGCGGTCGGCGAGCGGCGCGTAGTCGCGCGTGAGGTAGACGGACGGGTCCAGGCCACCGAGGTAATAGGTCGGGTTCGTGAACGGCTGCTCGCTCGCCTCGAGCCAGAAGAGCTCGCGGTCGATGCGCGCAATCAGGTAGTCGCGCTCGAACGCGAGCGCCGCATCGAGCCTGGTGGCATCGAACTTCGTCGCGGCATCGCGCGCATCATGCAGGCGCTTGATGTTCGCGGCGATGCCTGCCTTGCTCCAGTCGGGCAGCTTGCCGTCGAACTCATGCCGGCCGCTGTCCACGCCGAACGGCGGGTTGCTCGCAAGCCGGTCCTCGATGAAGCCGTCGCGAAAGCCCGCCCATGCGGCCGCGGGTGCCACCGTCGGCTGGCCGGCTTCGGGCGCGGCCCGCTTGCAGCCCGCCGCGAGCACGGCGAGTGACGCGACCAGGATCAATCCGCTGATGCGCTTCGGTGCCATATGTGGAGTCCTCCTGGCGCGCATCCTACCGCAGCAGCGGCATTGACAATCACGGCTGGTCGATTACGGTACGCGCATGAGGCATCGTCTCGTGCTCGGCGCCGTGGTCGCGCTCGCCGCGGTGGCCGGACTCGCGCTGCTGTTCTGGCCGAAGCGCATGGCCGAGCCGCCGCCGCCACCCGCGGCCGGCCCCACGATCGATGAGCCGGCCATCGAACACCCGCTGCCGCCCGTCGAGGCGGCGGCGGCGCCACTGCCCGCGCTGGCCGACAGCGACAGCTACCTGGTCGGGGCGCTCGCCGACGTGGTCGGCGCACAGCCGGCGCACGATTTCCTCGCCGTGCCCGGCGTCGCGCGGCGCATCGTCGTCACCGTCGACAACCTCGCGCGCGAGAAACTGCCGCTGCTCACCCGTGCGGTGGACGCGATTCCCGGCGGCTTTGCGGTCACCCGCGACGGCGAACGCCTGTTCATCGGCGCAGACAACGACGCACGCTACGCCCCGTACGTCGCAGTGATCGCGCAACTCGATGTCGCGCAGCTCGCGGCGCTCTACCGGCGCGTCTATCCGCTGCTGCAGCAGGCCTACGGCGAAGTCGGCAAGCCCGGCCAGTATTTCAACGACCGCCTGGTCGCGGTGATCGACACCCTGCTCGCAACGCCGCAGGTCGCTGGACCGATCGAGCTCGAACAGCCGAGCGTCTACTACCGCTTCAAGGACCCCGCGCTCGAAGCGCGGCCGGCGGGCCAGAAGCTGCTGCTGCGCATGGGGCCCGGCAACGCCGCCATCGTGAAGGACAAGCTCGGCGCGCTGCGCGCCCTGATCGCGGCACCGCCTCAGTAGAGCAACACGCCCTCGCGCTCCGCGCGCCACGAGGCCTCGTCGCGCGCGGCGAGCGCGTCGAGGTCCGCGGCGGCAGCCGCCGCGTCGTCCACCCATGCGCGCAGCACGCTGCCACCATTGATCAGGTCGATCGCCAGCCGGTCGGTTTCATATTCGTAGTGGAAATCGCGCCACAGCGGGTAGTCCGGATGCAGGTGGCGTATCGCCTTGAAGGCCGCTGCCATCAGCCGCCAGGGTCGAAACGACTCGTGTGCATAGCCTCGCGCCTCGACGTGGATCTGCAGTCCCGCGCACAGCTTGCCGGCGTGCTTGTGGAATGTCGGCTCGAACCAGCAGGGCCGCAGGCGGCAGCCCGCGAGCCAGGCCGGCGCAATGCGCTGCATTTCGCGCAGCACGGCACCGGCATCGAGGTCGGGCGCGCCGAACAGTTCGAGCGGGCGCGTCGTGCCACGCCCTTCCGACAGGGTGGTGCCTTCGAGCATCACGGTGCCGGCATAGCAGCGGGCCATCGAGAGGTTCGGTGCATTGGGGCTCGGATTGACCCACTCGCGCTCGCCGAGCGGCCAGCCGTGGCCGGGAGCCGCGTGCGGTTGCCAGCCGAGCATCGTCACCACGCGGCATTCGACCACGAGCCCGAGCGTCGCGATGAACCAGTGCGCGAGTTCGCCCATCGTGAGGCCGTGGCGCATCGGCAGCGCGCCCGCACCGACGAAGCTTTCCCAGCCAGCCTCGAGGCGCGTGCCCTCGACGGGGCGCCCGACCGGGTTCGGCCGGTCGAGCACCCACACCGCCTTGCCGTGCATCGCCGCCGCCTCGAGCACGTAGCGCAGTGTCGTGATGAAGGTATAGATGCGGCAGCCGAGGTCCTGCAGGTCGACCAGCAGCACGTCGAAGCTGTCCATCATCGCTGCGGTCGGCCGGCGCACTTCGCCATAGAGGCTGTACACCGGGATGCCGAGCCGCGGGTCGACGAAATCGGGCGATTCGACCATGTTGTCCTGCTTGTCGCCGCGCAGGCCATGCTGCGGGCCGAAGGCCGCAGAGAGGCGCAGGTCCGGGAGCGCGGCGAGCGCATCGAGCGAGTGCGCCAGGTCGGGCAGCACCGCGGCGGGATGCGCGAGCAACGCCAGCCGACGCCCGGCGAGCGCCGCGCGCAGTTCGGGTTCACTCACCAGCCGTTCAATGCCGAACTTCATGCACGAAGCTTCCGGGGTGGTGGAAATCGGGATGCAACGGATCGGGGTGCGCGAGTGCCCAATAGGTGAGCGTGCCATCCCGCGCCTCGATGACGGCCGAGAGGCCCGCCTCGAACACGCCGGCCGTGGCACCGGCCAGCGCCGCCAGTGGCACTTCGGCGGTCAGCGCGAGTTCACCGCGCGCTGCCTGCACGTCGATGCGCGGCGCCAGCGGCTCGAGTGGACGCATGCCGGCGCGATAGCCATCGAAGGCATAGGCCGCCCAGCAGGTCGAGGGCGCCAGGTTCAGCTCTGCGTAGCCGGGCGCCGCACGCGGCCGCAGGAACAGCTCGAAGCAGGTGTGGCGCCAGAGGCCATCCACGCGGTGCCCGGCGACGCGCGGCGGTATCGCGAGCTGCATCAGATCGCCGGCCAGCCGGAACTCGGCGACCAGCGTCGCCGGCCGGCCGGCCGGATCGAGCCGCAGGCCGGCCTCGAACCGTTCGATGGGCGCAGCGGTCGCCGTGCCGTGGACGTGTAGCGGGAGCACGCCCCATGATGCATCAATTCCCGCCGGCGCGTGGCGGCGCGCTGGCCACGCGCTGCGCTCTCGCGCACACTCGCGCCGTGGCCGCCCGACGCAAGAGCCCTGCCCGTCCCGCTTCCGCCCGCACGCGCACGCGCGCGCGCGGCAAGCTGGCCCCGGCGGGCGAGCGCCGCGGTCTCGCGGCCTCGGAAGTGGCACTGCCGCTCGACTCGCCGCAGATCGCCGCGCTCGTCGCCGACATCACCCGGGCCGGCGGCACGCCGATCGGCGCCTATCGCGATCCGCTCGGCGGACGACCCCTGCTGTTCGCGTCGCTGCCGCTCACGGCCGTGCAACCGACACCCTTCCAGCGCGACCTCTCGCCGACCCATACCCGGCGCCTCGCGTCGAAGATCGAAGAGGCCGCGGCCTTCCTCGATCCGCTGATCGTCGTGCGCGGCGCGCAAGGCGGGTTCTGGACACCCAACGGCCGGCACCGGCTCGCGGCGGGCAAGATCCTCGGCCTGCGGCAGGTCACCGCGCTCGTATCGCCGGATGAAACGCTCGCCTTTCGCATCCTCGCGCTCAATACCGAGAAGGCGCACAACCTCAAGGACAAGAGCCTCGAGGTGATCCGCATGGCGCGCGC